>DASTWB010000171.1:0-5391 GCA_035758725.1 Gaiellaceae bacterium | reverse complement strand
GGAGGGCGCCGTGCACCATCGCCGGGACGACCATGTCGCCGACGAAGGGCGCGTCGCCGAGCGCGAGCCGAGCGCCGTCGTGGCGGGCGCTCCGCGCGCCGACGCGGCCGCTACGGTCGGGCTCGGGAACCGGCTCGCCGCGCCGGGCTGCGGCGGCCCGCTCCACGGCGTCGACGATCTTGACGTAGCCCGTGCAGCGGCAGAGGTTGCCGAGCAGCGCGCGGGCGATCTCGTCGCGCGAGGGGTCGGGGTTCTTCGCGAACAGGCCCTCGGCCTTCATCACGACGCCCGGCGAGCAGAAGCCGCACTGCGACGCGCCGGCGGCCTCGAAGCAGGACGCCCAGAGCCGCCGCTCCTCGTCCGCGAGGCCCTCGTGGGTGACGACCTCCTTCCCCTCGACGCGGGTCGCCTTCTGCGCGCAGGAGACGGCGGGCCGCCCGTCGACGAGGACGGTGCAGGCGCCGCACGAGCCCTCGGGCGCGCAACCGTCCTTGACGGAGCGCACGCCGAGGTCGTCGCGGAGCAGCTCGAGCAGGCTCTGCCCGTCGCGTGGCTCCGCGACGACTCGCTCGCCGTTGAGGGTCAGCTCCACGGGCTACTCCGCCGCGCCGAGCACGAGCGCGAGCAGCGCCATCCGGAGCACGACGCCGTTGAACGCCTCCTGCCAGTACCGCGCGTGGCGGGTGGCGTCGACGTCCGCGGGCAGCTCGTCCATCCGCGGGAGGCTGTGGAGGATGATCGACGACGGCTTCGCCTTCTCCCGGAGCAGGTCGCGGGTGACGCGGTACGTGGCCGGTGTGGTCGCCACGCCGCCGCCGCGTTCCTCGCGCGACTTCTCGTAGTCGGCCTGGACGACCGGCTCCATGTAGATGACGTCGCACTCGCCGATCACGTCCTCGACGGAGTCCGCCTCCTCGTACAGGACGTTGCGCTCGTCGAGCTCCAGCGTGAACTCGGGCAGGAGCGACATGTCCGGCGGGCCGACGACGTACGCCTTCGCGTCGAACTGCGACAGCGCGTACAGGATCGAGTGCATCGTCCGCATGCGCATGTCGCCGACGAGCAGGTACGTCAGGCCGTCGAGCCGGCCGACCTCCTTCTGCGTCGTGTAGAGGTCGGTCAGGACCTGCGTGGGGTGTTCGCCCCAGCCGTCGCCGCAGTTGATCACGGGAATCGACGCCCACCTGGCGGCCTCGGCGGGTGCCCCGTGCTCGAAGTGCCGCATGGCGATGACGTCGCCGTAGTACTCGAGCATGTGGACGGTGTCCTTGATCGACTCCTGGTAGAAGTCGCCGGCCCGGGTCATCTTGGCGTCGGAGAACCCGAGCACGTGCCCGCCGAGCCGGTGCATGGCCGCCTCCGTCGCGAGCCTCGTGCGCGTGCTGGGCTGGTAGAAGGCCGTCAGCAGCGTCTTGTTCGCGAGCAGGTCGGTGTTCTGCCGGCTGCGGGCGATCGGCGCGAGCTCGTCGCACACCTCGAAGACGCGTTCGAAGTCAGCCCGCTCGAAGTCCTTGAGCGACAGGATGTCGCGTCCGAGAAAGCTTCTCATCTCGGCTCCTTTCGTTGGTCTGGTTCTTCCGGACGACCCCTGTGAACAGCACTGCGACCCGCTCGTCGTCGCCGATCTCGCCGGCGTCGCGCAGCGCGAGCAGGCCGGCGAGGCCGGCCGAGCCCGTCGGGTCGACGTCGATCCCCGTCGCGGCCCGCGCGAGCCGGTTCGCGTCGGCGAGCGTCTCCTCGCCGACGACGAGCGGCCGGCCGCCCGTCGCGAGCATCCCCTCGACGACGGCGAGCCAGTCGTAGGTCTCGTCGTCGAGGATCCCGTGGGCGATGCTGTGCGGCTCCTGCTCCCAGGGCCACATGAACTCGGAGCGGTGGGTTCTCGCGTAGGCGAGGTCGTGGTCGCCGCCGACGGCGTCGAACGCGCGCTTCAGCGGCCAGGCGCCCTCGGTCTGCACGGTGTCGATCCGCGGCGAGGCCGGAATCGCGCCGAGCGCGGCCGCCTCGCGAAAGCCGTGGATGCAGGCGCTCGCCAGCGCGCCGCCGCCCACCTGGACGACGAGGCGGTCGAGCGCCAGGCCCGAGGAGGCGAGCTCCCAGGCGAGCGTCTCACCGCCCTCGACCGCGAGCCCGTTGAGGTTCCCCTGGCAGGTGAACGGCACGGCGCCCTCGTCCACCGCCTCGAGCAGGCGGCGGTAGGACGGGTCGCCCTGAGTGCCGTCGCGACGGCAGGTCACGACGTGCGCGCCGAGCGCATCGAGGCGCGCGAGCACCGCCGGCTCGGCATCGGGAGGAACGAAGACGTGCAGCGCCCGCCCGCCGGCCGCGGCGACGACGGCCGCCGCCAGCGCGGCGTTGCCGCAGCTCGCGATCGCGAGGCCCGGGCGGCGGTGCCGGTCGGCGATCCCCAGCCGCTCGGCGGCTTCGAGGTAGAGGAGCACGCCGAAGAGGTGGCGGGCCTTGTGCGAGCCCGAGACGTTCCCGGTCTCGTCCTTCACCCAGACGCCGCCCGCGGCCGAGAGCCCGAGACCGTCGCTGAGCTCGGCGCTGCGCTCGAAGGGCGTCACCCTGAACCCGCGGCCGTCCACTGCCTCGACCAGGCGGTCGAGCCGCTCCACGAGCCGCCGGAACTCTGCGTCGTCCAGCCCGAGATGCCGTGCATGGAGCAGGTCGCGGTAGCGGATGAACGGGTTCGGCTCGGCTTCGCCGGCGGGAAAGCGGACGGCCGTGAGGTCGAGCTTCCGGCGCAGGACGTGGTCGACGTCTCCCTCGCCGGCGTTCGGGCAACGGAACGGGAACGGCTCCGCCGGGTCGGGCTCCGCGCCGCAGCCGGCGCAGACGAGGCGGCTCGGCCCGCTCACGGCGTCTCCAGCACGCCGGTGCGGGCGTTGAGCTCGTCGATCCGCGCGTCCCAGTCCGGGATCTGCTCGCGAAGGCGGACCCAGAACGCGGGATCGCGGCGCGCCTCGAAATCCTCGATCGAGACCCCTTGCTGCTCGACCCACGTGAAGTAGCCGAGGTTGAAGATCCGCTCGCGCTCCTCCCAGGTGAGCTCGCGGAGATTGTCCGGCGCCGCCCCGAGGAGGTGCTCGCCGAACGCCTCGGCTGCGGCGACACCGTCGAACCCGTCGGGGAAATGCCGGGCGAGCGCGAGCTCGCGCTCGCTTCCGTACATGGCGGCGCCGTCCGTGGCGATCGTGAGGACGACGTCGTCGGCTCCGAGCCGGTAGTGCTTGGCGACCTTGATCGCGCCGAGGAGGTTGCAGATGCTCGACAGGCCGAGCGAGGGCAGCTCGTCGAGCACGGCGTCGGCGACGCCTCGCCGTCGCAGGTGGCTGTGGCCCGCCTCGGTGCCGAAGAGGACGCCGAGCCGGTCGGTCGCGCGGTCGGAGACCGCGAGGGCGACGTCGGTCGCCATGACGTTGTGGATCAGCGGGACGTGCTTGTCCCCGATCCCCTGGATGTTGTGCTCGCCGAACCCGTTCCGGAGCAGCGTCGGGCACTCGAGCGCCTCGGCGGCGACCGTCAGCGAGCCGAACCGCTCCTTCAGGTAGTCGCCCGCGCCGATCGTCCCGGCCGAGCCCGTCGCGGAGACGAACGCCCGCAGGCGCAGTCCAGGCTCGTCCTCCTGCAGCGACAGGAAGACGCGCTCGAGCGCGGCGCCCGTCGCGAGGTAGTGGACGAGGTGATTGCCGAACTCGGCGAACTGGTTGAAGACGACGTTGTGCGGATCGGCCGCGAGCTCCTTGCACGCGTCGTAGATCTCCTTGACGTTGCTCTCCGTGCCGGGCGTCCGGACGATGTCGGCCGGGTCGGCGACCCATTGCTCCAGCCAGGCGAACCGCTCGCGGCTCATCCCCTCCGGCAGGACGGCGACGCCGCGACACCCCATCAGCCGGGAGACCGCGACCCCGCCGCGGCAGTAGTTGCCGGTGGAGGGCCACACGGCCCGGTGGCGGGTCGGGTCGAAGCGGCCGGTGACGAGGCCCGGTGCCAGGCACCCGTACGCGGCCAGCACCTTGTGGGCGCCGATCAGCGGGAACCGGTCGCCGAGGAGGATCACGATCCTCGCATCGACCCCCGTGAGCTCGGTCGGCAGCTCCAGGTGCTCAGGGATTGCGACGAGGTCGCGCCTGTTCGAGCCGTTGTGCCAGTGGACGCGGAAGAGGTTCAGAGGATGCGCGTCGTCCGGACCGACCCCGGCGAGCAGGTCTCGCACCCCGGACGGAATCAGCGTGGGGTCGGCGAGCTGGGCGAAGGTCGGAAGCGCGACCTGGGCGTCGCGAAGCTGCTCCACGGCTCCCTCGCTCACCCGTTCGTCGACGAGGCGGGTCTGCTGATCCGACCGCGACGACACCATCGCAACCTCCGAATCGCTCGGTTGCTTCGATGCTAGGAGTGGCCTGGGGGCCCGGCTTCGGGGGTTCAACGCAGTGGCGATCCGTGGAACCCCGCACCTCTCCGGGCCTGCCGTAAAGGGTGCGTAAGCATTGCGTTTACGTCTTAGAACCGCGGCTACCCTCGTGTGCCGATGCCAAGACGCCTCGCTCTCGCACTCGCCGCGCTCGTCGCCGCGACCGGCACCGCGGTCGCCGTCAGCGCGACCGCCGACTCCGCGTCGAGCTCGTCGTCCCTCACCTACCGCACGCTGGGGTCGGGCATGCTGGTCGGCTTCTACGACGACGCGCAGATTTACGGCCGCACGGACTGGGCGTTCACGCAGCTGCGCAGCCTGCGGGCCGGCATCGTCCGGCTCACGATCGACTGGTCGCGCGTCGCCAAGCGGCGGCCGCGGAGGCCCGCCGATCCGGCGGATCCCGCCTACGACTGGACGGGTGTCGACCACGTCGTCTCGCAGGCGGCGCTGCACAAGGTTCGCGTCCTCGCCACCGTCTACGGGACGCCGCGCTGGGCCGGGCGGGCGAAGAACCGGCTGCCGCGGCGCACCGTCGACCTCCGGCTCTTCGCGTTCGCGGCCGCCAAGCGCTACAGCGGCACCTACCGCGTCAAGCCCACGGAGAACGAGCCGCAGCGGCTGCTTCCGGCCGTGCGCCACTGGCTGGCGTGGAACGAGCCGAACAACCCCGTCTTCCTGCGGCCGCAGTGGAAGCGCTTCCGCGGGAGCTGGCGCCCCCAGAGCGCGTTCGACTACGCCAAGATCTGCTCGGCCGTCTGGGCGGGCGTCCACGGCACCCGCCTGCGCGGCGAGAAGGTCGCCTGCGGCGCGACCGGCCCGCGAGGCAACGACGCTCCCCGCAGCTCGCGGCCGTCGACCTCGCCGCTCGTCTTCATGACCTGGTTCCGCCGGGCCGGCGCCAAGCGCTTCGACGCCTACGCCCACCATCCGTACTACTCGAGCCGGTTCGAGCGCCCGTCGACCGTTCCGCGCTC
>DASTWB010000116.1:0-10946 GCA_035758725.1 Gaiellaceae bacterium | reverse complement strand
TAGCGCGGGCTGATCCGCCACTGCTTGTCGCGAAACTGGAGCCGGAGCGGCCGTCCGAACGCCGCCTCGACCCGGGTTCTGGCGGCTTCGGACATCATCCCGCCGACGCGGACGCCGCCGACGGTCACGCCGGGCGCGATGACGACCGGCTTACGCGCCGCGTCGGGTGCTGCGACCCCGAGGCTGACCGCCGCGACGAACAGGACCAAGAGCAGGCGTTTCACGCGGTCGAATGGTACGCCACCTCAGGTGAAAACCAACTTCTTTCGCGATCAGCCCCCGGACTCCTCCACCCAGTCGCGCGTGAGGTAGAGCCAGAACGCGAGGCCGGCGTAGGGACCGTAGCGCCGGAAGCGCCGCTCGATCGTCCGGTCGGCGACCTTGCGGCCCCCGTTGAGCCGCGCGTACTTGGGGCGCGTCCACGAGTCCAGGATCAGCCGGGAATGGCGGCCGATCAGCATCATGATGTGGGCCGCCGCGTACGGGCCCACGCCGGGCAGCGCGAGAAGGAGCTTCGCGAGGTCGTCGTCCGGGAGCTCGTCCGCCGGGATCGACGCGAGCGCCTCGAGGTCGAGCGAGCCGTCGGCGACCGAGGCCGACAGCGCCCGCAGGTAGGCGCCGCGGTACCCCGCCTTGGCGACGTCGCGGTAGAAGCTCTCTGGTGTCGCCGCCATCGCCTCGGGAGTCGGAAACGCACGACCGTGGTCTCCCGCCGACGACTCGCCGAGCTCGGCGACCAGGGCGCCCACCATCCGCTCGGTCGCGGACCACGTGCAGTTCGTGGTGCAGATCGTCTTGACGACGTCTTCGAAGACCGAGGCACCGCGGGCCATGCGGCCGGCGCCGGAGCGGATCCACGACAGGTCCGCGTCGGTCTTCGCGACCTCGTAGAGCGGCGAGAGGTCCTCGTCGAGGTTGAGGACGCGGCGGACCGCCGACTCGACGCCCGTGCGGGCCCGATCCCCGAGCGGCGGGCCGAGCACGTCCACGCGGGCTCTGCCCTCGCGACCCTGGCGAACCCGGACGGTGCGCGGTCTCGCGCCGCGGACCGGGAGCGTCACGGTCATGACCTGCTCGTCCTCGTCGACGTCCGCGGGCGGGAGCGACGCGACCCCGTGCGAGACGATCGTCCGCCAGAGGTCGACCGGCTCCCCCGCCGGCCCGCGTAGGGCGATGTCGAGCGACGCCACGTCGTCGAGACTAGATGTCCGAAACCACGTGGCAGTGCTCGGTGTGGATGTGGGCGGGACGTTTACCGACGCGGCGTTGATCGCGGATGGTGAGCTCCGCACGGCAAAGGTTCGGACGGCGGCGCGCCAGGAGGAGTCCGTCCTGGCGGCGGCGGCAGCGGTCGGCGCCGACGGGGTCGAGCGCTTCACGCACGGGACCACGGTCGCGACCAATGCCCTGCTGGAGCGGAAAGGCGCGCGCACGGCCTTCGTCGCGACGGCAGGGTTCGAGCACCTGCTCCACGTCCGGCGCCAGAATCGCGCCCACCTCTACCGGCTGTGCGAGGCGCACCCGGAGCCGCTCGTCCCCATCGCCGACTGTCACGGCGTGCGCGAGCGGATCGGACCGGAGGGCGTGATCGAGGCGCTCGACCTCGATTCGCTCCCGGAGCTGGACGCCGAAGCCGTCGCCGTCTGCCTGCTCTTCTCGTTTCGCGATTCGGCCCACGAGCGGGCGGTGGCCGAGGAGCTACGTCGGCGCCTGCCCGCCGCCCACGTCGTCGCCTCGCACGAGGTGTCGCCCGAGTTCCGCGAGTACGAGCGGGCGTCGACCACCGCGGCAGACGCCTACCTCGGCCCGCGGCTCGCCGGGTACCTCCGCGCGCTCGGTGCGCGCTGCCGCGAAGCCGGGCTGCCGGAACCGCTCGTCATGCGCTCGTCGGGCGGCGTCGCCTCGCTCGAGGAGGCGGCGGCGCACGCATCGTGGGCGCTGCTGTCGGGGCCGGCCGGCGGTGTCGTCGGCGCGGCGCGGATCGCGGCGCGCGCGGGCTTCTCGGACGCGATCGCCTTCGACATGGGAGGCACGTCGACCGACGTGTGCCTGATCTCGGGCGGCGGCGCGGAGCGATCGCTCGAGCGCGCCATCGGAGGCTTCCCGATCCGGCTGCCGAGCGTCGACGTCCACACGGTCGGTGCGGGGGGCGGGTCGATCGCGTGGATCGACGGCGGGGGTGCGTTGCGGGTCGGGCCGGAAAGCGCCGGCGCCGCACCCGGCCCAGCCTGCTACGGGCTCGGCGGGCGCCGGCCGACCGTCACCGACGCGAACCTGCTCCTCGGGCGTCTCCCGGCAGCCCTCTCCGACGGCCTCGAGCTCGATGCCGGAGCCGCGGAGCAGGCACTCGGGGACATCGATCCCGCCGGCGTCGTCGAGGTCGTGAACGCGGAGATGCTCCGAGCCCTCCGCCTCGTCTCCGTGGAGCGCGGCCGCGACCCGCGCGGTCTCGCGCTCGTCGCGTTCGGCGGTGCCGGCCCGCTGCACGCCTGCAAGCTCGCCGACGACCTCGGCGTCTCGACGGTGCTCGTGCCGGAGGCCGCGGGCGTCCTCTCCGCCCTCGGCCTTGCCGTCGGCGAGGAACGTCGCGACCGGGTCCGCAGCGAGGTGCGCCCGCTGAGCGAGGTGCGCGATCTTCCGGGGGAGGGTGAGGCGGATCTGCGCTACCGGGGTCAGTCCTTCGAGCTCTCCGTGCCGCTCGGCGCCGACCTTGCGAAGCGGTTCCACGAGCTGCACGAGGCGCGGTACGGCTACGCGGATCCGGCCCGGCCCCTCGAGCTCGTGGCCGTCCGGACCGCGGAGGTGCGGCCGGGCCCGCCCCTCGTCCTGCCGAAGGGCCGCCGCGAAACCGCGACGGGCCCGGCCACGATCGAGCTCGACGGCGCGACGTGCTGGCTCCCCTCAGGGTGGGTGGGGGCTAGGGATGGTGGCATCTGGAGCCTCACGAGAGCGTGAACATTCAGCTCCAAGTTCTCGGCCACGCGCTCCGCGGGATCGCCGAGGAGATGGGCGCCACGCTGATTCGGTCGGCCTTCTCCGCCAACATCAAGGAGCGGCGCGACTGCTCGACCGCCCTCTTCGACGAGCGCGGCCGGATGGTCGCCCAGGCGGAGCACATCCCCGTCCACCTCGGCGCGATGCCGGATGCGGTTGCCGCCGTCATGGAGCACCAGCCCGCGCGAGCGGACGTCTTCATCCTCAACGATCCGTTCGCAGGCGGCACCCACCTCCCCGACATCACGCTCGTCTCGCGCACGGACGTCGGCTTCGCCGTGACGCGCGCCCACCACGCCGACGTCGGCGGGCTCGAGCCCGGGAGCATGCCCGCCGCCTCCTCCACGCTCGACGAGGAAGGCGTCGTCATCCCGCCGACCCGGATCGAGCCGGGGACGCTCGACGGTCTTGTCGAGCGCATGCGCAACCCGGACGAGCGTCGCGGCGACTTCCGCGCTCAGCTCGCGGCGCATCGCCTCGCCGACGGGCGCGCCCGCGAGCTGTGCGCCCGCCACGGAGTCGATCGAGTCCGCGCGGCGATGGGTGAGCTCGTCGCCTATTCCGAGCGCGTCGTCCGCGCCGGAATCGCCCGTCTGCCGGACGGCCGGTTCGAGGCGACCGACGTCCTCGAGGCGCCCGAGGGCGAGCTGGAGATCCACGCGGCGGTCACCATCGCCGGCGAGGAGATCCAGGTCGACTTCGCGGGCACCGCTCCTCAGCACCCCGGCAACCTCAACTGCCCGCTCTCGGTCACGCGCTCCGCGGCGTACTTCGTCGTCCGCTGCCTCACCGACCCGGACGTGCCCGCCTCGGCCGGGGCGTTCGCGCCTGTGCGGATCGCCGCGCCGACCGGCTCGCTCGTGAACGCTCATCCGGGGGCCGCGGTCGCGGGCGGAAACGTCGAGACGTCGTGCCGCATCGTCGACGTGCTCTTCCGCGCCTTCGGCCGGGCCGTCCCGGTCGCCGCACAGGGCCAGGGGACGATGAACAACCTGACGCTCGGCAACGAGCGGTTCACCTATTACGAGACGATCGGCGGCGGCCAGGGTGCCTGCCCGGACGGCGACGGCCCCTCGGGGGTGCACGTGACGATGTCGAACACGCTGACGACGCCGACGGAGGCGCTCGAGCTCGCCTACCCGCTGCGCGTCCGGGCGCACAGGCTTCGCCTCGGCTCGGGGGGCAGCGGCCGCCATCGCGGCGGTGATGGGGTCGTCCGCGAGCTCGAGGCGCTGGACGCTTGCCGGGCCTCGATCGTCAGCGAGCGCCGGGCCCGTGCGCCCGCGGGCGCGGAGGGCGGCGGTGCCGGCGCGCCCGGCCGAAATCTCCTCAACGGGCGAGAGCTGCCCGCGAAGACGACCGTCGACCTCGGGCCGGGAGACGTGCTCCGAATCGAGACGCCGGGCGGCGGGGGGCTCGGAAGCTAGTCTCAAGCACATGGCCGTCGTCGAGGCGATCGACCTCCACCGGACCTACCGCACGTCCACGGGAACCATCCGCCGGAAGTGGATGAACGTCGAGGCCGTGCGCGGCATCAGCTTCGCGATCGAGAAGGGCGAGCTCTTCGGCCTGCTCGGGCCGAACGGCGCCGGCAAGACGACGACGATCAAGATGCTGATCACGCTCCTGATCCCCACCTCGGGGACCGCGAAGGTCCTGGGCTTCGACGTCGTCAAGGACGCGCGCGAGGTGCGGAAGCGGATCGGCTACGTCTTCGGCGGCGAGCGCGGCGTCTACGAGCGGCTGTCGGGCTACGACAACCTCCGCTACTTCGCCGAGCTGTACGGCGTCCCGCCGAAGGAGCAGAAGCCGCGGATCGAGAGCCTGCTCGAGCTGGTCGGCCTCAAGGGCCGGGAGCACGAGCGGACGGAGGGGTACTCGCGCGGGATGAAGCAGAGGCTCCACGTCGCTCGCGGTCTCCTGCACGACCCGCCGGTCGTGTTCCTCGACGAGCCGACGATCGGGCTCGACCCGGTCGGTGCGCGGGAGCTGCGCGCGACGATCGCCTCGCTCGTGGACGCAGGCAAGACCGTGCTGCTGACGACGCACTACATGTTCGAGGCGGACGCCCTCTGCGACCGCATCGCCGTCATCAACAAGGGCGAGATCGTCGCGCACGGGACGCCCATGGACCTCAAGCGCGGCGTCGTCGACGGGACGGTCGTCGAGGTCGAGGTCTTCGGCCTCCCCGAGGGGACGGTCGACCGCGTGCGCGACCTCTCCGGCGTGCTCTCGGTCTCGGTCGAGGAGCGCGAGCAGGCCCAGATGCTGATCGTGCAGACGCGGCCCGAGGTCGAGCTGACGCAGAGCCTCCTCGGGACGCTCGACGGGGCCAGCGTGGGCCGGATCTCGAAGCGCGAGCCGACGCTCGAGGACGCGTACGTCTCGCTCGTCTCCGCGGAAGAGTGAGCGCGCTCCGTCTGCTGGCGTTCGGCTGGTACTTCCAGTTCAAGACGATCTCGCGCTCGCCCTTCGAGGGCCTCTTCCAGATCATCTACCCGCTCTTCTTCGCCACCGTCGCCTTCCTGATGTTCCGGGCCGGCGACGACCCGAAGACGCTGCTCTACGCGTCACTCGGGTCCGCGGTGATGGGCATGTGGTCGGCGACGAGCACGACCGCGGGCGGCGCGATGCAGCGGGAGCGTTGGCACGGGACCTTGGAGGCGCTCGTCGCCTCGCCGCCCCACTTCGCCCTGATCCTCCTCCCGATCACGCTCGCCATGAGCACGATCGGGATCTACTGCCTGGTCGCGACGCTCGTCTTCGGGCGCTTCGTCTTCGGCATCGAGCTGACCGTCGAGCACCCCCTCGCGTTCGGGCTCTCGATCGTGGGAACCGTGCTCTCGTTCGGCGCGCTCGGCTTCCTGTTCGCGGTCTCGTTCGTCCGTTTCCGCGCTGCCTGGGCGCTCGGCAACCTCTTCGAGTATCCGGTCTGGCTGATCGGCGGCTTCCTCGTCCCGCTGGTGCTCCTCCCGGACTGGGTGCGGCCGATCTCCTGGGTACTGGCGCCGACCTGGGGGATGAACGCGATCCGCGAGTCCTCGCTCGGCGGCAACCCGTGGCCGGACCTCGCGTTGGCCCTCGCTCTCGGCGGTGCGTACGTCTCGGTCGGCGTCCTTGCGCTCGACCGCGTGCTGGGCGCGGCCCGAAAGCGCGCCGCGCTCTCGCTCACATGACGTCCGCCAGGATCTTCGCCGTCGGCGGGCTGATGAGCTACCGCGCGCTCTTCTACTGGCTGACGCCGATGATCTACATCCCGAGCCTCGTCGTCGCGCCGATCTTCCAGATCCTGCTGATGGCGTACATCGGGCGGTCCGCCGGCCTTGCCTCCGACGAGTTCTACGTCGTCGGAAACGCGATCCAGTACGCCGCGGTCCCCTGCCTCTTCGCGATGATGCAGCTCGTCGGCGGAGAGAAGTTCCAGAACACGCTCAGCGCGATCCTCGTCAGCCCCGCCCCGCGCCTCCCGCTGTTCTTCGGGCGCGCGGTGCCCGTCGTGCTCAACGGCGCCTTCGTCGCGGCGTTCTCGCTGGCGATGGGCTCGCTGATCCTCGGCGTCGAGATCCCGGCCGAGTCGATCCCCGCGCTCGCGCTCGTCATCCTCGTCGCGGCGTTCTCCTGCACCGGTCTCGGGCTCATCAACGCCGCGCTCGCGCTCCGGATCCGGGAGTCGGCGGTTCTCTCGAACGTCTTCTTCGGCTTCCTGCTCATCTTCACCGGCGCGAACGTCCCGCTCTCGGACCTGCCCGGCTGGATGCGAACGATCTCGGACTACATCCCGTTCACGCATGCGATCGAGGCGGCGCGGGACCTGGTGGACGGGGCTTCGGCGTCGTCGGTCCTCGACCTCGTCGGTGTGGAGTTGGTCATCGGGGGCGCCTACCTCGTCGTCGGCTACGCGCTGCTCCGCTTCTTCGAGAACCAGGGGCGGCGGCACGCGACGCTCGAGCGCACGTGACTGCGCTCCGCTTGCTGTACACGGGCTGGCTCTTCCAGTTCAAGCAGATGTCGCGGTCCTCGTTCGACAGCTTCCTCGCCATCCTCTGGCCGCTCTTCTTCGCGACGGTCGCGTTCTTCATGTTCCAGCAGGGAGGAGACCCGGACGCGCTCATCTACGCCGGGCTCGGCGCGGCGGTGATGGGGATCTGGACGGCGACGAGCGTCGCCGCCGGGTCGGCGCTGCAGCGGGAGCGATGGCACGGGACGCTCGAGCTGCTCGTCGCCGCGCCGACCCACTTCTCCCTCGTCCTCCTCCCCATCGGGCTCGCGACCTCGACGATCGGGATCTACTGCATGGCGACGACGCTCCTCTGGGGCCGCGTCGTCTTCGGCATCGAGCTGCAGTTCGAGGATCCGATCCTGTTCGCCCTCGCCGTCCCGGCGACGCTGCTCTCGATCGGCGCGCTCGGCTTCTTGATCGCCGTCGCGTTCGCGCGCTTCCGATATGCCTGGGCCATTGGCTCGATGACCGAGTATCCGATCTGGCTGATCTGCGGGTTCCTCGTGCCGCTCACGCTGCTCCCGGACTGGGTCCGCCCCATCTCCTGGCTGCTCGCTCCGACGTGGGGCATGGACGCGATCCGCCAGTCGTCGACCGGGGTGGGCTCGCCGGTCGACGACATCGCCATGTGCCTGCTGCTCGGTACGGCGTACGTGCTGATCGGCGTCCTGGGAACGAACGCGGTCCTCCGCGCAGCACGCGCGAAGGCGAGCCTGTCCCTGACATGACGGCGCTGCGGATCTTCTTCGTCGGCGGGATCACCGCCTACCGCGGCCTCATCAACTGGCTCTCGCCCTGGATCTTCGTCCCCACTCTGGTGGTCGCTCCGATCTTCCAGATCCTGCTGTTCGTGTACATCGGGCGAAGCGCCGGCGTGCAGTCGGACGAGTTCTTCGTGATCGGCAACGCCGTCCAGTACGCGGCGATCCCGTGCCTCTTCTCGATGACGCACGCCATCGCCGGCGAGCGCTACCAGCAGACGCTCGCCTACCTGCTCGTCAGCCCCGCCGGCCGGCTCCCGCTGTTCCTCGGGCGCGCCCTGCCGGTGATCCTCAACGCGATCCTCGTCGCCGCCTTCTCGCTCCTCGTCGCCGGATCGATCATGCGGATCGACGTCCCGGTGACGGCATGGCCGGCGATCGGGATCGTCATCGCGATCTCGGCGTTCTCGTGCACGGGCCTAGGGCTGATCTGCGCCGCGGTCGGGCTGCGCGTGCGGGAGACGGCAGTGCTGAACAACGTCCTCTTCGGCCTCCTCCTCATCTTCACGGGCGCCAACGTGCCGATCGAGGAGCTCCCCGGGTGGATGCAGACGATCTCGAACAGCGTGCCGCTCACGCACGGGATCGAGGCCGCGCGCGAAGTCGCCGCCGGCGCGCCGCTCTCCGACGTCTCGGGCCTCCTCCTGACCGAGCTCCTGATCGGCATCGTCTACACAGTCGTGGGGTATCAGGCACTTCGCTTCATGGAACTCCAGAGCCGCAAGTGGGCGTCGATCCAGATCGCATGAGCGTCGTTCGCCTGATCTGGGCGGGGTGGAAGTTCCACGTCAAGAGCCTGACGCTCTCCGGCTTCTTCCTCCTCACCTCGGTGATCCAGCCGATCATCTTCGCCTCGGTCGCCTACTTCATGTTCGAGGCGGGCGCCCGCCCGGGAACGCTCCTCTACGTCGCGCTCGGCTCAGGGATGATGGGCATCTGGTCGTCCACCCTCTTCGGGTCGGGCGGGGCGATCCAGTGGCAGCGCTGGCAGGGGACGCTCGAGTACTGCATCGCCGTGCCGCCGTCGTTCCTGCTCGTAATCGTCCCGCTTACGCTCGCGACCTCGACGATCGGGCTCTACTCGCTGACGGCGACGCTCGTCTGGGGCTGGCTCTTCTTCGGCGTCCCGCTCGAGGTCGCGCACCCGGTCGCCTTCGTCGTCGCGCTGCCGGCAACCGTCATCGGGCTGGGCCTGCTCGGCCTCGTGCTCGCCTCCTCGTTCATCCTCTACCGGAACGCGAACGCGATGTCGAACCTCCTCGAGTACCCCGTCTGGCTCGTGACCGGCCTGCTCGTCTCGCTCTCGCTGCTCCCGGTCTGGGTCGCCCCGATCTCCTGGGTCCTGGCGCCGACCTGGGGGATCAACGCGCTCCGGGAGTCCGCGATCGCCGGCAACGCGTGGCCCGAGATCGGCATGTGCCTCTTCCTCGCCGGTGTCTACCTCGTGATCGGCCACTTCCTCCTGCAACACTTCGAGCGGCTCGCGCGGGAGCGCGCGACGCTGTCGCTGACATGACGAACCTGCGCGTCTTCTTCGTCGGCGGCTACCTCTCGTACCGCGCGCTCTTCAACTGGATGCATCCCTCGATGTACATCCCGACGATGCTCGGCGCGCCGATCTTCCAGATCCTCTTCTTCGCCTACATCGGGCGGTTCGCCGAGCTCGAGAACGACGAGTTCTTCGTCGTCGGCAACGCGGTGCAGCTCTCCGCGATGGCCGGGGTCTACGGGATGGCGATGACCGTCGGCGGCGAGCGCTGGACGCAGACGCTCTCCGCGCTGATGGCCACGCCGGCAAATCGGCTGCCGCTCTTCCTCGGACGGTCGGTCCCGTTGATCGCGAACGGAGTGATCACGTCGGCGTTCGCGTTCTGCGTGGGCGCGCTGCTCCTCGACTTCTCGATGCCGGCGAGCGGCATCCCCGCGCTGGCCGTCGTCGTCTTCGCGAGTGCATTCGCCTGCACGTCGCTGGGTCTCGTCATCGGCGCGCTCGGCCTCCGGGCCCGCGACGTGTTCTTCCTCGCCAACCTCGTCGTCTTCTCGCTGCTCCTCTTCTGCGGGGTCAACATCCCGCAGGACTCGCTGCCGGGCTGGATGCAGACCGTCGGCAGCTGCCTCCCGCTGACGCACGGGATCGAGGCGGCCCGCGAGATCGCGCAGGGCGCCTCGCTCGCCGACGTCTCCGGCCTCGTGTGGACGGAGGTCGGGATCGGGGTGGTCTACGCGTCGGCGGCGTACGTGCTCTTCCGGCTCTTCGAGCACGAGGGCCGCCGGCGTGCCTCGCTCGAGACGATCTAGCCGCTCGAGCTGCCGCCTGACGCTCGGTCCGTAGGATGGAGCCATGTGCCGAAACATCCAGACGCTCTTCAATTTCGAGCCGCCGGCGACCGGGGACGAGGTCCACGCGGCGGCCCTGCAGTACGTGCGCAAGATCAGCGGCTTCACGAAGCCCTCGCAGGCCAACGAGGCCGCGTTCAACCGCGCGGTCGACGAGGTCGCACACGCGTCGATGCACCTGCTCGCCGAGCTCGTGACGAACGCGCCGCCCAAGGACCGCGAGGTCGAGGCCGCACGTCGTCGCGCCCGGGCCGAAAAGCGCTTCGCGGCCGCCTGAGGTCCCCCGTGGGCCTCGACGCGTTCGCCGGTGAGGTCATCCGGCCGGGCGATCCGGACTACGACGCCGCGCGCGCCGTCTGGAACGGGATGGTCGACAAGCGTCCTGCGCTCGTCGTCCGGCCGACCGGGGCCGACGACGTCGTCGAGGCGCTGCGCTTCGCCCGCGAGCAGGATCTCGTCGTCGCCGTTCGGTGCGGCGGACACAGCATCCCGGGGCTCTCGACCTGCGACGACGGGATCCTCGTCGACCTCTCACGGATGCGGGGGGCGACCGTCGATCCCGAGCGCCGCACCGCGGTCTGCGGCGGCGGCGCCCTGCTCGCCGAGCTCGACGACGCAGCGCAGGCGTTCGGGCTCGTCTGTCCCGTGGGCGTCGTCTCGCACACCGGCGTCGCGGGCCTCACGCTCGGCGGGGGGATGGGGCGGCTGCAGCGGAGGTTCGGCCTCACCATCGACAACCTGCGCGTCGTCGAGCTCGTGACGGCAGACGGCAGGCTCGTCCGCGCATCGGAGGAGCAGAACCCGGACCTCTTCTGGGGCCTTCGGGGCGCCGGCGCGAACTTCGGGATCGCGAC
>DASTWB010000109.1:0-5931 GCA_035758725.1 Gaiellaceae bacterium | reverse complement strand
GACTGGATGCAGGCCGCGTCGGTGCTCTCGCCGGCGACGTATGCGCTGGACGGGCTGCGCGACGCGATCCTCCGCGGCGACGGACTGACCTCGATGGGCGACGAGCTGTGGCCGCTCGTCCTGATCGGCGCGGTCTCGATCCCACTCGGGCTCTGGGTCTTCCGCGTCGGGGAGATCTACGCGAAGCGGCACGGGAAGCTGAAACGGTCGGGATGATCCGGGAGGCGGACACCCGGGACGACCTCGCGGCGCTGTGCGAGATCTGGGCGGCGATCACGCCGCGCGAGCCGCTGACGCCCCAGCAGCTCCTGCGCCGGAAGGAGCGCCAACCCGAGCGGCTGTACCTCCTCGCCGAGGAGGAGGGCCGCGCGGTCGGTCTCGCCCTCGTCGCGCCGACGGACTCACCGAACCGCACCTACGTGGGCGTGCGCGTCCTGCCCGCGTGGCGCGGACGCGGTGTGGGATCGGCCCTGTACGAGCGGGCGTTGGAGCACGCCCGGAGCGTCGGGCCCGAGTGGCTCTCGACGATGGTCTCGGAGGCCGAGCCCGAGGCCGTGGCCTGGGCCGGGAGGCGCGGCTTCGAGCCGTATCAGCAGCAGGTCGAGCTCGTTCTGCGGCTCCACGGCGACGAGCAGGCGCCGCCACACCCTGCCGGCATCCAGATCGTCGAGGTGACGCCCGACCTCCACGAGGCCGCCTACGCGCTCAGCGAGGAAGCCTGGGAAGACCTACCGCTGGACGTGCCCGTCGAGCTGTCCCCGTTCGACGTCTGGCTCGAGGAGGAGCTGCCGGGGCCGATCGCCTTCGCCGCGCTGGACGACGGCGAGCTGGTCGGCTTCGCCGGCTTGATGGGCCGCGACGCGCCGGGGCTCCTCGAGCACGGGCTCACCGCCACCCGCAGAAGCCACCGCCGCCGAGGCATCGCGACGGCGCTGAAGCGGACGCAGATCGCCTGGGCGGCCGCGAACGGCTACCGCGAGCTCCTCACCTTCACCCAGGACCGCAACGAGGGCATGCAGGCGATCAACCTCGCGCTCGGCTACGAGGAACAACCGGCGTGGATCTCGATGCGGAGGCGGCCGTGAGCCGACTCGGCGCGGTGAGAGGCGCGCGATGATCGACGACGAGCGGACACGGACCGTTCAGGCCGCGTACGACAGCCTCGGCCCGCGCTTCGGCGAGTGGGGCATGCGGGTCGAAGGAGATCCCTGGAAGCGCTTCCTCGAAGACCTTGCGGCTCGGCTACCGGACGGCGGCCGCGTGCTCGACCTCGGCTGCGGGAACGGCGAGAAGATCGCCTGCCTCGCCGGCAGGTTCGACCTCGTCGCCGTGGACCTCTCGGAGGAACAACTGCGAATCGCGCGCGCCGGCGTGCCGGAGGCGACGCTCGTCGCCGGCGATTTCGGCGAGCTGGACTTCGCCGCCGAGACGTTCGACGCGGTCACCGCGTTCTACTCGATCATGCACCTGCCCCGGGAGGAGCATCGAGCGCTGTTCGCGAGGATCGCTCGCTGGCTGAAGCCCGGCGGCCTGTTCCTCGCGTCGCTCAGCCACGTGGGGGGCGAGGACTGGACGGGCGAGTGGCTCGGAGTTGAGATGTTCTTCTCGGGCTTCGACGCCGGGACGAACCGCCGGCTGGTTCGCGAGGCGGGATTTGAGCTCGTCCTCGACGAGCTCGTCTGGATGCGGGAGCCGCAGGGAGAGGTGGCGTTCCTCTGGGTGCTCGCGAGGAAACCGGCGTGAGACGCCTCGACGCGCTCAGGGTCTTCTACGGGCTCGAGTTCTTCGACTCGATCGGCCACCACGCCGCATTCACGGTCTGGGCGGTCTACCTCGTCCAGGACGTCGGCGCGAACCCGTTCCAGCTCGTCCTGCTCGGGACGGTCAGCGAGCTCGCGATCGTCGTCTTCGAGGTCCCGACCGGCGTCGTCGCGGACACGTACAGCCGTCGGCTCTCGGTCATCATCGGCCTGCTGCTCGCCGGTCTCTCGATCATCGTCGTCGGGCTCGTCGCCGTCTACTGGGTCATCCTGCTCGCCGCGATCCTGCGCGGGATCGGCGGGACCTTCCTCAGCGGCGCCTGGGAGGCGTGGATCACCGACGAGCACGGCGTCGACGGGATCGGCCGCGTCTTCCTGCGCGGCACGCAATGGTCGTATCTCGGCGCGATCCTCGGCGCGATCCTCGGCGTCGCGGTCGCGACGCAGGATCTCGGCCTGGGCCTCGTCTTCGGCGGCGCCGTCTCGCTCGCGACGGGCATCGCGTGCATCTTCGTCATGCCCGAGCACGGGTTCAGCAGGCGGCCGGTCGAGGAGCGGACCTCGCCGGGCCGCGCGCTGACCGAGACCTTCGCCACCGGAGCCCGGCTGGTACGCGGTCACAACATCCTGCTGCTGATCGTGGCGATCACGTTCTTCGCCGGCGCCGCCTCGGAGGGCCTCGACCGGCTCTGGGAGGCGCACCTCCTCCAGGACGTCGGACTGCCGAAGCTCTGGGGGCTCGACCCGGTCGTGTGGTTCGGTGTCTTCAACGTCGTCGGGCTGGCGGCGGGCATCGTGATCACGTCGTTCCTCGTCCCGCGCTTCGAGCACGCGGACAACGAGAAGCTCGCCAAGGCGCTGCTCTGGCTCACGGTCCTGCTCTCGGCCTCGGTGGTCGTGTTCGGGCTCGCGGCCGGGTTCGCGCTCGCGGCGGCGGCCTACCTCGTCGCCCGGCTCGTCAGGCGGCTGAAGGATCCGCTGTACGTGACCTGGCTGAACAAGAACGTCGAGGACTCGAGCGTCCGCGCGACGGTCAACTCGATCGCGAGCCAGTCCGACGCGATCGGCGAGGTCGCCGGCGGGCCGGCGATCGGCGTCGTCGGCACGGTGGCCTCGCTCCGGGCGGCCCTGGTCGCCACCGGCCTCCTGCTCGCGCCCGCGATCGCGCTGTACGGCCGCGCCCTCCGCCACGGCGGGCGCGAGCCCGACCTCGCGGAGGCCGAGCTCCCGGCGTGAGGCAGCTTCAGATCGTCCGGCCGCTGCGCGAGCGCGATTTCGCGCTCTTCTGGACGGGCTGGACGGTCTCGCTGATCGGCGACGGATTCTTCCTCGTCGCGATCGCCTGGCAGGTCTTCGACCTCTGGAACTCGCCCACGGCGCTGGCGGTCGTCGGGGTGGCGGAGACGATCCCGATCGTCGCGTTCGTGCTGGTCGGCGGCGTCGTCGCCGACCGGTTCGAGCGGCGGAAGGTGCTCATCGCCTCCAGCGCCTTGCGCGGCTTCGCAGTGGGCGTCTTGGGAGTGCTCGCCGTCACGGACGTCCTCGAGCTGTGGCACATCTTCGTGCTCTCGACGTTCTTCGGGGCCGGCCAGGCGTTCCAGGGGCCTGCGGCGGGCGCGATCATCCCCGACCTCGTCCCGCGCCACCTTCTCGTCCAGGCGAACTCGTTGTCGCAGTTCGTGCGGCAGGCGGCCTTCGCGTTCGTCGGACCGGCCGTCGGCGGATTCGTCGTGCACTCGTTCGGCGCGGGCTCGGCGTTCCTGATCGACGCGGCGACCTTCGGTGTCGCGATCGTGGCCCTGCTGCTCCTTCGTCCCCGCCCCGCGGCGGCGACATCCGAGGGCGGGACGTCGATGCGGCGGGACATCGCGGAGGGCCTCCGGTACGTGCGGCAGAACGTCTGGCTCTGGGGCACCCTCGCCTGGGCCTTCGCCGCGATCTTCCTCGTCTACGGGCCGTGGACGGTCCTGCTGCCGTTCCTCGTCCGAAACGACCTCGGCGGCGACGCCGGCGACCTGGGGCTCGTGTTCGCCGCCGGAGGGCTCAGCGCGATCCTCGTCTCCCTCGCCATCGGGCAGATCGGCCTTCCGCGCCGACACATCACGTTCATGTACGGCCTCTGGATGATCGCGTGCCTCCAGATCGCGGCCTATGCGCTTGCCGGCGTCCCGTGGCACGCGATGGCCATCTCGTTCGCGGGCGAGGGCTGCTGGGCCGCGGGCCTGATCGTCTGGGTGACGCTGATGCAGCGCGTCGTCCCGAGCGAGCTGCTCGGCCGCGTCAAGAGCGTCGACTGGCTCCTGTCTCTCGGGCTCGTCCCGCTGTCCTTCGCGGTGACAGGGCCGCTCGCGGGCTGGCTCGGGGTCAAGCCGGTGCTGGTCGCTGCGGGCGTCGGGGCCAGCGCGCTGACGGCGCTCTTCTACTTCCTGCCGGGCATGCGCGACACGGAGACGCCGGGCCACGCGAGCCGCGTGATCCTGAGCGAGCCCGACTGGCGGCCGGGCGAGCCCGTCGCCGTCGACGCCGTGGAGGGCGCCGGCGCCCCTCGACCTCGTCCAGGCTAGGTGGTACGCTCAGAGAGCAGTTGGGGCAACGGAGCCTCGGGCGAGACCGCCCGGGGCTTTTCGCATTCAAGGAGGCGAGAATGGCGCAGGTCGAGACGGAGAGCAGGACGACGAAGAACAGGGCGACATCGAGCACCGAGGACCGGCACAAGGTCCTCAAGCGGATCCAGGACGAGGGCGTCGAGTTCCTCCTGCTCTGGTTCACCGACCTCGAGGGGCACCTGAAGAGCTTCGCGGTCACTCCCGCGGAGATGGAGGAGGCACTCGACGACGGGATGGGCTTCGACGGCTCGTCGATCACGGGCTTCAACGCGATCGAGGAGTCCGACATGGTCGCGATCCCGGACCCGGCGACCTTCCAGCTCATGCCGTGGCGCGAGGGCGAGACGAAGGTGGCACGGATGATCTGCGACGTCGTCACCCCCGACGGCGAGCCGTACGACGGCGACCCGCGCTACGTCCTCCGCCGGGCGCTCGACCGGATGAAGGAGATGGGCTTCGACACGTTCAACGTCGGGCCCGAGCTCGAGTACTTCCTCTTCAAGGACGCGAAGGGAACCGAGACGCTGGACGAGGGCGGCTACTTCGCCATGACGACCATGGACGCCGCGAGCGAGCTTCGCCAGGAGACGGTCCGCGCGCTCGAGGCGATGGGCATCCCGATCGAGTACGTCCACCACGAGGTCGGCCCGTCGCAGCACGAGATCGACATGCGCTTCGCACCGGCGCTCGAGATGGCCGACCACACGATCACCTACCGGCTGATCGTCAAGGAGATCGCCAAAAAGGCCGGCTACCACGCGACCTTCATGCCGAAGCCGATCTTCGGCGAGAACGGGTCGGGCATGCACACGCACATGTCGCTCTTCACGGACGGCCGCAACCAGTTCTTCGACCCCGACGACAAGTGGCACCTCTCCGACGTCGCCAAGGCGTTCATCGCCGGCCAGCTGCGCCACGCGCGGGAGATCGCGGGCGTGTTCGCCCAGTGGGTGAACTCGTACAAGCGGCTCGTCCCGGGCTACGAGGCGCCGGTCTACGTCGCCTGGTCGCAGCGGAACCGCTCCGCGCTGATCCGGATCCCGCTCTACAAGCCGGGCTCGGAGCAGGCGACGCGGGCCGAGATCCGGTGCCCGGACCCCGCCTGCAACCCCTACCTGACCTTCGCCGCCCTGCTCCATGCCGGGCTCGAGGGGATCGAGAAGGGCTACGAGCTGCCGGAGCCGATGGAGACGAACCTGTACCACCTGACCGCGGAGCAGCGGCGGGAGCGCGGGATCGTGTCGTTGCCGGAGACGCTCGGCGAGGCGATCGACGAGCTCGCACAGTCGGAGCTGGCCCGGACGGCGCTCGGCCGGCACATCTTCGACCGCTACGTCGAGCTCAAGCGCAAGGAGTGGGACGAGTACCGCGTGCAGCTCACCTCATGGGAGCTCGAGCGGTATCTCTCGGTGCTCTAGAAATAGTCCTCGAAAGTAGGGACAATGGATATCTGTTCCGCCCAGCCTGCGGCGGGCGGGACGAACTGACGGCCGACTGCGAGCAGCGTTTGCTGCTCGTGGTCGTTTCGGGGGGCGCGTTCTCCTCGACTTAGAGGAACGAGCGGA
>DASTWB010000274.1:0-4389 GCA_035758725.1 Gaiellaceae bacterium | reverse complement strand
CCGCCGCCTGGCGGAGGAGAGCGACTCCGCCTTCCTCCGCGCGCAGCTTCGCGGACTGGAGACCGTCGCCCGGAAGCTGGCCGGCGAGCAGCTCTCCTACGACGACGAGGTGGAGGGCTGCTACGGCACTCGGCCCGAGCGTGTTCCGGAGGAGCAGTTCGAGGCGGCCCATCGAGCTCTCGACGAGGCGCTGCCGCCAGGCGGCACGCTGGGCGAGCGGTATCAGCGCTGGGAGGACGGCGATCCGCTTCCTGCGGACAGGATCGAGGCGGTGCTCAGGACGCTCGGCGAGCGGCTGCGGGTGTTGGCGCAGGAGCTCATCGGCCTCCCCGAGGGGGAGACGTTCGAGCTCGAGCTCGTCACCGACAAGCACTGGATCGCCTACAACCACTATCTCGGCGGGCTGCGGAGCAGGATCGATGCCAACACCGATTTGCCGATCACCGCCCAGTCCGCGGCGGAGCTCATCGCGCACGAGCTCTACCCGGGCCACCACACGGAGCACGCATGGAAGGAATTGCTCCTGTACGAGGGCCGCGGTCAGCTGGAGGAGAGCGTGCTTCCGTACGGGACGCCGCAGTCCGTGATCGGTGAGGGCATCGCCACGCTCGCCGTCGAGACGGTCGTCGACGATCACGGCGGGTTCGTCGCAGACGTGTTCGGCGAGCTGGGAATCGCCTACGACGCCGAGGCCGTGCGGCGGGTTCGGCAGGCCGCGAAGCCGCTCAACCACGTCCTTGCCAACGCGGCGATCCTGCTCCACGTCGACGGCGTCCCGACGGAGGAGGCGAAGGCGTACGTCCGGCAGTGGATGCTCGCCTCGGAGCAGCGGGCCCAGCAGTACGTCGACTTCGTCACGGATCCGTGGGGTCGCGCCTACATCAGGACCTACACCGACGGCAACGACCTCTGCCGCAACTGGGTCGCGGGCGACATGGCCCGCTTCAGGCGGCTGCTCACCGAGCAGTTGACCCCCGCCGACCTGACGTGAGCGTCGCAGAGGACTACGTCGAGCTCGCCCTCCGGCTCGGCCGGCACGTCGACGGGCTCGTCGACTCGTACTACGGGCCGCCGGAGATCGCCGCCCGCGTCGACGGCGAGCCGTTGCGCGAGCCCGCGGAGCTCGTCGCCGACGCCGAGGCGCTGCGCGCGGAGAACGAGAGCCCGTACCTCGAGGCGCAGCTCCTCGGCCTGGAGACCGTCGCGCGCAAGCTCGCAGGCGAGGAGATTCCCTACGCCGACGAGGTCGAGCGCTGCTACGGCATCCGGCCGAGCCGGGTCCCGGAGCAGGAGTTCGAGGCGGCGCACGAGGCGCTCGACGACGCCCTTCCTCCGGGCGGGACGCTGGCGGAGCGGTACCAGCGGTGGCGCGAGGGTGACCCGGTTCCGGCCGACGTTCTCCCTGCGGTGCTCGAGGCCCTCTCCGAGCAGCTCCGTGAGCGGACGCGCGAGCGCTTCGGGCTCCCGGAGGGCGAGCAGTCGCGGCTCGACTTCGTCACCGGTGAGCCCTGGTCGGCGTACAACTACTACCTCGGCGACCTCGCGAGCCGGGTCGCGGTCAACACGGATGTCTCGCTGACGCCGGCCCTCGTCGCGCACCTGATCGCCCACGAGCTCTACCCCGGCCACCACACGGAGCATGCGTGGAAGGAGGCGCTCCTCTACCGGGAGCAGGGACGGCTCGAGGAGAGCGCGCTGATGATCGGCGCGCCCCAGTCCCTGATTGCCGAAGGCGTGGCCGAGCTGTCGATCGACATGGTCGTCGACGACCACGACGCCTTCGTCTCCGAGGCGCTCGGTGAGTTCGGCGTCGAGTACGACGCCGATGCGGGGCGGATGATCCGCGGCGCCCGCGGGGCCCTCGAGCACGTGGTCGGGAACGCCGCGCTGCTGCTGCACGAGGACGGGATGACTCCCGAAGCGGCGCAGGCGTACATCGAACGCTGGGGCCTTGTCTCCCCGAAGCGGGCGGCGCAGAACGTCCAGTTCGTGACACACCCGGTGTGGCGGTCGTACGTCTCGACGTACACCGACGGACACGCGCTCTGTCGCGACTGGGTCGCGGGCGACCCCAAGCGGTTCAAGCGGCTGCTGACCGAGCAGCTGACCCCGGCCGACCTCAGGTAGCGGGCGGGCGAATCAGGACCCGGCCGCCGACCTCCTCCGGAACGAAGGGGAGGTCGCGCTCCGTGAGCCAGCCCTCGATGTCGGCGATCAACTCGTGGCAGTCGCGCGGGTCGTTCTCGCCGCAGGGGACCGCGACCAGGACGTAGCCCTCCTCCTCGACCTCGAAGTACTCGATGCCGTGCTCGGTGAGCGCGTCGACGACCGCCTGCACGGCTCCATTCTGCCGTGTGAGGGGACCCGGTATCGTCCCGCGCGCCATGGCAGTCGCGACGCGCGAGTACCTCCTGTTCGTGAACGGCGAGGCGACGGAGCCCGCCGGCGGCAAGTTCACCGAGTTGACGGAGCCGGCGACCGGTGAGCCGCTCGCGAAGGTCGCGCTCGCCTCGACGGAGGACGTCGACCGCGCGGTCGAGGCCGCCCGCGCGGCGCTCGACGGCGACTGGGGCCGCACCCCGCCCACCGAGCGATCGCGCCTCCTGCACGCGCTCGCCGACGCGATCCAGGCGAACCGCAAGGAGCTGGCCGAGCTGGAGGCGCGCAACGTCGGCAAGGCGATCTCCTCGGTCAAGGCGGAGCTGAACCAGGGCGTCGAGAACTTCCGCTTCTACGCGTCGGCGATCGGCTCGATCGCCGGCCGCTCGAATCCGATGGGCGGCTCGCTCCTCTTCTACTCCCTCAAGGAGCCGGTCGGCGTCGCCGGACAGATCGTCCCCTGGAACTACCCCTTGACGATGACGACCTGGAAGCTCGCGCCGGCGCTCGCCGCCGGCTGCTCGGTCGTGCTGAAGCCGGACTCGCAGACGCCGCTGACGGCGCTCCGCATGGCCGAGCTGGCCGCGGAGGTCGGCTTCCCGGCGGGCGCGATCAACATCGTGCCGGGCGAGGGGAAGACCGTGGGCGCGCACCTCGTGCAGCATCCCGGCGTCGACAAGATCGCGTTCACCGGATCGACGGCGACCGGCGCCGAGATCATGCGGCTCGGCTCCGATTCGATCAAGCGCCTGACGCTCGAGCTCGGCGGCAAGAGCCCGAACCTCGTCTTCGCCGACGCGAACCTCGACGACGTGATCCCGGCCTCCGTCTGGTCGATCTACTACTCGGCCGGACAGAGCTGCGAGGCGCGCTCGCGGGTGCTCGTCGAGAAGCCGCTCTACGACGAGTTCGTCGAGCGCTTCTCGCGTGGCGCCGAGGCGCTGAAGGTCGGCGACCCGCTCGACGCCGAGACCCAGGTCGGCTCCCTCGTCTCGCAGGAGCACCGCTCGCGGGTGCACGGCTACGTCGAGCGGGGCGTCGAGGAGGGCGCCGAGGTCGTCACGGGCGGCGAGCCGGCCGTCGGCGCAGGCGCCTTCTACCCGCCGACCGTCCTCGCGAAGGTCGACAACTCGATGACGGTCGCGCAGGAGGAGATCTTCGGCCCGGTGGTGACGGTGACGCCGTTCGAGGACGAGAAGGACGCGACGCGCCTCGCAAACGACGTGCGCTACGGCCTGATGGCGACGGTCTGGACGGGCGACCCCGCGAAGGGCCACCGGCTGGCACGACGCATCAAGGCCGGCACGGTCGGGATCAACATGCCGTTCACCGCCTTCCCGGGAATCCCGTTCGGCGGCTACAAGCAGTCGGGCTTCGGCAGGGAGCTCGGGCTCGAGACCCTCGAGCTCTACCTCGAGACGAAGAGCGTGATCGTCTCGACCTCGCCGAAGCCGTTCAACCCGTTCGGGCTCTAGCTTGCGCTACAGGTGGGCCGTGCTCGCCGCCGGGACGGCGGCGGCAGCGAGCGGGTCGGCGGTGTTCATCGGCGTGCCGGTGCTCGCGCCGCAGCTTCAGGACCAGCTCGACCTCTCGCTCAGGCAGCTCAGCGTGCTCTTCGCGAGCCTCTGGGTCGGAACGATCCTCACGCTCCTCGGCTGGGGCCTGCTCGCCGACCGGTGGGGTGAGCGGGTCGTCCTGAGCCTCGGGCTCGGCGCGTGCGGCCTGCTCGCTGCGGCGGTCGGGTGGGCGACCGGGTTCTGGACGATCGTGATCCCGCTCTTCCTCGCGAGCGCGGCGGGCGCGAGCGTCAACGCAGCAAGCGGGCGCGCCGTCATGCAGTGGTTCGCGCCGAACGAGCGGGGGCTCGCGCTCGGCATCAGGCAGACCGCGATCCCGCTCGGTGCCGGGATCGCCGCCATCGTGCTGCCGCAGGCCGAGCAGGCCGGTGGGCTCGATGCCGCGTTCGGCTTTCTCGGCGCGTTGTGCGTCTCCGCCGCGGTCGTGGCCGCG
>DASTWB010000249.1:0-2657 GCA_035758725.1 Gaiellaceae bacterium | reverse complement strand
GCCTCGCTTCCGGAAATGTGAGCGCCGCGAGCGGCACGTACGCGAGCGCGGTCGCGGCGAGCGAGACCGCGATGACGCCCAGCGCGGGCGCACCCCAGAGCCATCGCTGCAGGATCACGGGGCCGACGGCGTAACAGACCGCCACCAGGCCGACCTCCAGGATCGGAACGACGCCGGCCGCCTCCACGTTCACGCCGACGATCGCGGCGACGCCGACGAGACCGACGAAGAGCCCGGCGAGGTTCTCCGGGCTCATCCGCTCCCGCGCCCCCGTCGTTCGCGCGATCACCGCGCCGATCAGCGGCACGCCGGCGATCAAGAGCGCCGCAAGGGAGCTCGAGATCTCCTGCTCGGCCGCGTTCAGGAGCAGCCACGGCGCGGCGATCTCGACCGCCGCGAAGGCGAGCACCGGGCGCCAGTGGCGAAGCGCCGGACGGATCTCGTCGCGCGCGAGGGCGATGGGCACCAGCAGCAGCGCGGCGATCGCCGTCCGCCCGAAGACGAGCGTCGCGGGGCTGATCTCGCGCACAGCGACGCGGATCAGCAGGTACGGCACCCCCCAGATGACGCACATCGCGCTGAAGAGCGCCGCCCCCCGCCTGGACATGCCGGGACGCTAGTGCGTGAAGGTGTCGCGGTAGCGGCGGAAGAACGTCTTCTCCGGCAGCGTCGCGAGCAGGCTGACGTCGTCGGCGAGGCGGATGCGAGCGGGGTCCTCGGTGCTCATCGAGGCGACCTGCTGGCCGTCGGCGATCAGCGCGACCTCGACGTCCCGGGTCAGGCTCGCGACCTCGAGCTCCCGGTTCCTCGGGACGACGAGCGGGCGTGCGTGGAGCGAGTGCGGCGCGACGAAGGTGACCGCCATCGCGTCGAGCCCCCAGACGAGCACCGGGCCGCCGCCCGAGAGGTTGTACGCGGTCGAGCCGGACGGCGTGGAGGCGATCAGGCCGTCGCAGGGCACGCTTCCCATCTCCTCCCCGGCGATCGCCCAGCGCAGCTCGACCATCCGTCCGAGCACGCCGCTGTGGGCGACGACGTCGTTCACCGCGGCGAAGCGCTCGCCGCCGAGTCGCACCTCGAGCGTCGGGAGCTCGACGATCTCGAACTCCCCGTCGAGCGCGCGGGCGACCCCGGGCTCCAGCTCGTCCTTGCCCATGGAGGCGAGGAAGCCGACCCGGCCGTAGTTGACCCCGATGACGGGCACCCCGGCGCCGAGGAAGCGCTTGAGCGCCTGCAGGATGGTTCCGTCGCCTCCGAGGACGACGACGAGGTCCGGCGAGTCCTCCACGACCTCGATCCCCCTCTCGGCGGCGAGCCGCTCGACGGCCGAGACTGCCTCCCGGACGTCGGCCCGTCCGTGGACGACGACGGCGACGCGCCTAACCGACGGCATCGGCGATCCAGTCGTCGAGCTCGGACGGCAGCGCGGCGCCGGGGCGGTGCGCGAGGTGGAGGAAGAACTCGCGGTTCCCCTTCGGTCCCGGGAGGCCGGAGTCCACGACGGCCCGCGTCTCCGCATCCCACGCGACCGCCGCCTCGGCAACCTCGCGGAGCACGCGCCGGCGCACGTCCGTGTCGCGCACGACACCGCCCTTGACGTCGGGCCGACCGGCCTCGAACTGGGGCTTGACGAGGACGAGGGCCTCCCAGCCGGGCTTGGCCAGGCGCAGGACCGGCGGGAGCGCCTGCCGGACGCTGATGAACGAGACGTCGCACGTCACCAGGCTCGGGGCGAACGGAAGCTCCTCGAGGTGCCGCGCGTTCACGCCCTCCATCACCGTCACGCGGGGATCCTCTCGCAGGCGCTCGTGCAGCTGCGCGCGACCGACGTCCAGCGCGATCACGCGGCGTGCGCCGTGCTGGAGCAGCACGTCCGTGAAGCCGCCCGTCGACGAGCCCACGTCCACGGCATCCCTGCCGGAGGGATCGACGCCCAGCTCCTCCAGCGCATGCTCGAGCTTCTCCCCGCCGCGCGAGACGAACCGCTGCGGCTCGAGCACCTCGAGCGGCGCAGCCTCGTCGACCTGCTGGCCCGCCTTCTCGAAACCGGGCACCCGGCCGGCCATCACGAGCGCCTGGGCCTGCGTGCGCGAGGCGGCGAGGCCGCGTTCCACGAGGAGCACGTCGAGCCGCTTCCTCACGGCGCGGTCTTCCGTGCGCCCAGCTCGGCGAGCAGCTCTGCCAGGACCGACGTGTCGGCGTCGATCTCGTCCAGGCTCGCCCTTGCGCGGTCCTCCGTGGCATCGGCGAGCTCCAGCGTGGCCTGCCGTCCGCGCTGGATCACGAGGCCGTCGGCGTCCAGGAGGTCGTCCACGCTCTGGTACAGGAGGCCGTAGTCGGCGGCGAACGCGCGCCACGGAGCCTGCTGCTCGGCGGGCACACCGGCCACCCACAGCCCGCAGGCAACAGCCGCCTCGAAGAGCCGGCCGGTCTTGAGCCGGTTGAGCTCGACGCGATCGACGGTGCCGCCGTTCACGTCCAGGTACTGGCCGCCGATCATCCCGGACGTCGCGAGCGCGAGCTCGCGGGCGACCCCGGGATCCGGGTACCGGAGCGCGAGCGAGAAGGCCTCGTTCAGGAGGGCATCCCCGCCCAGGATCGCCTGCGCCTCGCCGAAACGGACATGCGCAGACGGCCGGCCGCGGCGCTCGTCGTCG
>DASTWB010000108.1:0-7596 GCA_035758725.1 Gaiellaceae bacterium | reverse complement strand
GATCCGATTCAGTTTGCGGGCGCCGCTGTCGTGCTTTGCGGCATTGTACTTGCGCAAACCTCACGTTAATTCACGTGTAAATCTACACCCTGCTTTACACCGTCCGACGACGTCTGGC
Organism: Gaiellaceae bacterium; assembly: GCA_035758725.1. Taxonomy (GTDB): domain Bacteria; phylum Actinomycetota; class Thermoleophilia; order Gaiellales; family Gaiellaceae; genus JACDAN01. Next base: position 7,478 of record DASTWB010000108.1, on the reverse strand, counting down.
AGACTGCCGCGCCGAGTGGTGAGAAGCCGCACACTTCTCGCCCTGGTCGTCGGGGGGATCGTGTTCCTGGTGTCTTCACCAGGGGCGGTGTCGTCAAACCTCGCGCGCCAGGCGCAGCTGTCGGGGCAGGAGCAGAGCCTCCTCAACGCGATCAACCGCGCACGCGCCAGGCACGGTCGACAACCCCTACGCATCGCCTCTCCGCTCCAGCGCGCCGCCCGGTCGCATTCGAGCGCCATGCTGCGCACGGGCAGCTTCACGCACGGGGACTGGTACCGGCGCCTGCGCCGGAACGGAGCCCGTGGCCGCACGCTGGGCGAGACGATCGCGTGGGGGGTCGGGACCGACGGAACGGCCGCCGCGATCGTCCGGATGTGGCTCGCGAGCCCGCCGCATCGCGCGACGATGCTGCACCGCGGGTTCCGCTACGTCGGTGTCGGCGTCGCGAACGGCACGTTCTCCGGCTTCGGCGGCGCGAGCCTGGCCACCGCCGACTTCGCCGGGTAGCCCCTACTCGACCAGGAGCGTTCGCAACTCGGCGATCTTTTCCCGCCGCAGCTCGTCGCGCTCGCCGCGCCTGACGCGGTCGAGGAGGTTCTCGACGACGGATGCGAGCTCGACCGGGTTGAACGGCTTCGTGATGTAGTCGACGCCGCCGAGCTCGAGCCCCTTCGCGCGATCCCGAAGCTCCGCGCGCGCGGTCAGGAACACCAGCGGGATGTGGCTCGTGGCCTCGTCGTCCACGAGGCTCTCGGCGACCTGCCAGCCGTCCAGCCCGGGCATCATCACGTCGAGGAGGATCACGTCGGGAAGCTCGGCCCGCGCCGTCTCGACGCCGGCGACGCCGTCGGCGGCCTCGAGCACCGTCATCCCCTCCGCCTCAAGATTGACGCGGCAGAGCAGGCGGATCGGCGCCTCGTCGTCGACGACGAGGACGCGGGTTGCCCCGGCTGCGTCCATCGGAACCACCTATACCCGACTTTCGGAGGCCTCAGTCGTGGTCATCGGCAGCTCGAAGACGAAACAGCCGCCCTGGCCGGTGTCCGAATCGACCCACACACGGCCGCCCATCGCGCTCGCAAGGCCGCGGGCGATGAACAATCCGAGGCCCGTGCCGCCGCCCGCGGAGGTGACGTCTTCGGCCCGGTAGAACTTGCGGAAGATCCGCTCCTGCTCGCTCTGGGGCACCCCGGTGCCCTCGTCCACGACCCTGACCTGGACGGCGTCGTGCGTCCGCCGGGCGGCGACGGTCACCGTGCCTCCCCAGGGCGAGAACTTGACCGCGTTGTCGACGAGGTTCGCCAGGATCTGCCGCACCTTCTCACGATCGGCCGAGGCGGCCAAGGGCTCTTCGGGCATCTCGAGGACGAAGCGGCGGCCGTTCGCGACCTCCCGCTCGGCGCTCTCGACGACGTCCGAGACCACCTCCCGGAGATCGGTCGTCGCGAGCTGCACCTGGAGATCGCCCGCCTCGAGGCGCGCGACGCTCAGCAGCGTGTCGACGATCTCCGTCAGGCGCTGCGCCTCGGTGGCGATGTAGCCGAGGAACGTCCGTCGCTCCTCGTCTCCGAAGGCCACGTCCTCGCGGAGGAGGGTCTCGGCGAAGCCGTAGATCGACGTCAGCGGCGCGCGGAGCTCGTGGGAGACCGTCGAGACGAAGCCGGACTTGAGCTGCTCGACGAGGCGGTCGGAGGACACGTCCCTGAACGCGTAGATCCGGCCGGCGACGGCGCCGGCGGGATCCCGCATCACGGCCTCGCTGACCGACAGCCAGACCTCCTCCTCCGCGCGCCGGATCTGGATCAGGCCGCGTCCCTCGGCCGAGGTCTCGTCGGGATCCAGGCTCCGCTGCAGGACGTCCGCCGGCGTGCGACCCATCGCCTCCGCGGCGGGGACGTTCGTGATCTCCTCGGCCGCGGCGTTCCAGAGGACGACGCAGCCTTCGCGGTCGACCGCGACGATCCCGTCGGCGACGTTGCCGAGGATGGCCATGCTCCGCTCGCGCTCGAGCACGACGCGCTGGTAGAGCTCGGCGTTCGAGAGGAACGCCGACACGTTGCCCGCGAGCGCCGCCAGCGCCTCGACCTCCTCCTCGCGCCACGACCGCGCGCCGCGCGCGTAGACCGCGAGCACGCCGTGGACGACCCCTTCGGGACCGACGAGGGGCGCGCCGAGGTACGCGGCATAGCCCGCTTCGAGGAGCGCGTCCGAACCGCTCAGCAGCCCGTCGGCCGGAGCGTCCCCGACGGCGACCGGCCCGCGCGACTGCACGACCTCCCCGGCGAGCTCCCCGACCGCCGAGACCCGGCTCCCGATCGCCGTCTCGGCCCCCTCGCCGTGGGCGGCGCTGACGACGAGGTCGTCGCCTTCGAGGACGCTCACGGTCGCGGCGTCGGCGCCGACGAGGCCGGGCGCCTGCTCGACGATCTCCTCCAGGATCGCCTCCGGATCGAGCTCGCTCGCGAGCAGCGTCCCGGTGCGGGCGAGCTGCTGGGCGATCGCCCGGTTCCGCCGCTCCGCCTCGAAGAGCTCGGCCCGCTCGAGCGCGCCGCGGGCGGCCGCCGCGAGGTGATGCGAGAGCTCGATCTCGTCGTCCGAGAACGCCTGCTCCTCGGCGAAGAAGACCAGGCCGATGCCGGTCTGCTCCCGCCTGGGCGCCTCGACCGGGACCGCGATCAGCGACCGGAAGCCGACGGCGTCGGCGAGGCCGCGCCAGTCGTCGCCGAAGCGGTCGTCCTCGGCGAGCTGGGGCGCGGCGACAACGCGCTTGCGGGAGGCCGCCGCCTGCAGGGGCTCGGCGCCGCCGAGACCCTTCGCCAGGAACTCCTCTGCCGCGGGCGGAAGCTCGTGCGAGCCGGCGAGTCGCAGGCCGGCGTTGGCGGGCATGAGCACCGCGGCGAAGCTGCCGCCGAGGGCCTCGCTCGCCGCCTGCGCCACCGCGTCCAGGGTCTCGTCGAGGGAGAGCGGCTGGGCGAGGACGGACGCGATTCGGAAGAACCCGCGCTGGATCCGCACCTGTCGTGAGCTCTGCTCGATGCTCGCGACGTTGCGGAGTGCGACCGAACCGAGGCTCGCAAACGCTTCGAGCACCTCGAGGTCCTCGGTGCTGAACCGCCGGTTCGGGTCGTTCGACCCGACGCCGAGGACGCCGCGCACGTCGCCCCACCACGTCATCGGGGCGACCATCGCGGCCGTGAAGCCCTCGTAGGCCGGGTGCGGCACCTGCACCTCGTCGCCGTAGTCGCCCGAGACGACTGCCTGGCGGCGCCGCATGGCCTCTCCCGCGAGGGCGAAGTCGGCGGGGAACTCGAACTCGATCAGGTCGGCCGGGAGCCCGTAGACGGCGGCGCAGCGGAGCACGCCGCGGCGGGAGTCGAGGAGGTAGCAGTCGGCCGCATCCGCCTCCAGGAGCTTCGTCACCTCGACGACGAGCCGCTGGAGGACCGTCTCGACCTGCAACTCGCTCGTCATCACCTGGGCCGCCTGCACGAGCGCGGCCTGCCGGTCGAGCCTGCGACGGTTCTCCTCGAGGAGCTGGGCCGTGTGCAGGGCCAGGCCGACCTCACGCGACACGGCTTCGGCGAGCGAGATCTCGGACTGCGTCCACTCGGTCTGCTCCGACCGGTGCAGGCCGAAGACGCCGATGACCCGGTCGAACACCTCGATCGGGGTGGCGAGGACCGCCTTCGTGCCCATCCCGAGCAGCGTCTCGACGCGCCCGAGACTCGGATCCTGGAGCTCCGGGTCGTGCTCCACGTCCCCCGCCGCGACCGTCCGCCGCTTGCGAACGGCAAGGTTGGCCGCCGGGAGGTTCGGCGCCGCCTCGCCGATCGGTGCGATGCCGGGCGCGTCCCATTCGGCTCGAATCGGCATCGGCTCTCCCGGTTCGCCGAGCCGGATGAAGCAGCGGGCGACGTCGGTCGCCTTCCCCACCTCCTCCACGGCGACGCGCAGGACGGCCTCGACGTCGTGCTCCGAACGGACACGCTCGCCGATCGCGGCGACGAGCCGCTCCCGGACGAGCGCCTCCTGGAGCTGCGCGGCCGAGTGCGCCTTCTCGAGGGCCAGCGCCGTCTCGCCCGCGAGCGCCTCGAGCCGCACCATCTCCTCCGGTGGAAACGCGCGGCGGCGGCTCGTGCTGGCGGCGACGAGAACGGCGAGGACGCGCGGGCCGGAGACCACGGGCACGAACGCCGCGCTCTTCGCGCCGACGCGCTCGGCGAGGCGGCGGTTCACGCGGGGAGAGGACTCGACGTCGAAGATCGTCAGGGCCGAGGCCTCGAACGCGGCGCTCGCGATCGCCGACGGCTCGGTCTCGAGATCGAGGCGGGTCGACGGCCACCAATCGACGTCCTCGCCCTCGTTCCGTGCGACCAGCCCCGTGGCTTCCTTCTCGTCCTCACTGATCATGGCGACGGCGGCGAACTCGACCCCCAAGAGGTCGATGACCTCCTCGATCAACGTGCTCGCGACGGCCTGCGCGTCGGACGCGTGTGCGAAGCCGGAGGAGAGCGAGCTCGCGCGCTCGGCCGCCTGGGGAGACGGCGACTGCCGGGCCTCGGCCTCCGGCGTCTCCGGGCTCCGACGGTGCAGGACGCGGAGGAGCACGACGGCCGCGACCAGGAGGCCCGCGGCGAGCGCGAGGAGCAGGTAGCCGACGGCGGCCGAGAGAACCGGCTGCGCGGCGAACGTCAGACGAATTGGCCCCACTGAGCCCGAAAGATGATACGGAGCGGCGCCCGGAAAACGAAACGAGGGAGGCCCGCCGCTCGGGGGGGTCGGTGCGGCGGGCACTCCCCAGTGCTAACCGCGGATTCGTGGCCAGGTACGCGCACCGCGGTTCGCGTCGCCCAGTGACGCCAAGCTACCCCGGCGCCTGGCGAATTCCAATAGGCCGAACGGCCCATCTTTGAAAGCCGGAAACAGCGGCGAACGCGCCCGGGGATACCATGGCCGCGATGGTCGAGCGAGTGTTGTTGGCCTCGCCGCGCGGATACTGCGCGGGGGTCGAGCGGGCGGTCGAGACGGTCGAGCGGCTGCTCGACCTCCACGGGCCGCCGATTTACGTGCGCAAGCAGATCGTCCACAACCTCCACGTCGTGCGCGAGCTGGAGGAGCGCGGCGCGATCTTCGTCGAGAGCGAGACCGAGGTGCCCGAGGGTGCGCGGATCGTGCTCTCGGCGCACGGAGTGGCGCCGTCCGTGTACGCGAACGCGGCGGAGCGCGGGCTGAACACCACGGACGCGACCTGCCCGCTCGTGACGAAGGTGCACGTCGAGGCCCGGCGCTACGCCGCCGAGGGCTACACGATCGTCCTCATCGGTCACGCCGGCCACGAGGAGGTCGTCGGGACGATGGGCGAGGCGCCGGACGCGACCGTGCTCGTCCAGTCGGCCGAGGACGCCGAGGCGCTGGAGCTCGCGGATCCGGACCGCGTCGCGTACATCACGCAGACGACCCTCTCCGTCGACGAGACCGCCCAGGTGATCGCCGTCCTGCGGCGCCGGTTCCCGAACATCCGGGCGCCCAAGCGGGACGACATCTGTTACGCGACGTCCAACCGGCAGTGGGCCGTCAAGGACATGCTCGGAGAGGTCGACCTGCTGCTCGTCATCGGCTCGCGGAACTCGTCGAACTCGAACCGACTCGTCGAGGTGGCACGTGCCGGCGGTGTCGCGTCCTACCTGATCGACGACGAGGCCGGGATCGAGGAGCGCTGGCTCGAAGGCGTCCGCACCGTCGGGATCACGTCAGGCGCTTCGGCGCCGGAGAAGCTCGTCGAGCGTGTGTGCGACTGGTTCCGGGCACGAGGAGTGGAGCGCATCGAGCCGTTCCAGTCGGTGCACGAGGACGTGGTGTTCCGGCTTCCGGTCGAGCTCCGTCGCGAGCTCGCGCTCGCCGAGGCGCAGAGCTAGCCGGAACTGTCGGGGCGGGGCTTCCGGCGGTCCTTGCCGGAGCGCCGGTCGTTGCCCGAGCGACGCTCCCCTTCGACCTCGCGCTGCGGAGCCGTCCGCCGGTCCTGCCCGCTCCGGCGGTCCTTGCCCGAGCGGCGGTCTCCTTCGTTGGGGCGATCCATGCCCCTCATTCTCCTACGCTTTGGAGATCTGTGGGTCCGACGAGCCGCCGTCCGCCTCGATCGAGACCGCGAGCACCTCGTCCTTGATCCACTGGGCGTGCTGCTCCAGGAGATCCGCCTGGTCGGCCGGAAGCGTCACCTCGATCCGGTCGGTCAGCTCGAGCCCGGCCTCCTTCCGCATCGAATTCAGGCGGTGGATGAGGTCGAGGACACGGCCCTCGAGCTCGAGCTCGGGGTCGAGGCGCGTGTCCAGGGCGACGGTGACGCCGTCCTCGGAGGCGACCGCCCACCCCTCCTTGCCGCGCCGCTCGACCAGAACCTCGTCGGGCCCGAGCTCGCGGTCGCCGACGCGGAAGCGTCCGCCGTCGAGCTCCTCGAACTCGCCCGCCGCCAGCGCCGACCGCACTGCGCCGAGCTCCTTCCCGAGCTTCGGGCCGAGCACCGGCAGGTTCGGCTTCACGACGAGCTCCTGGGCCTCGACCTCGCCCTGCTCGACGTCCTTCACACGCAGCTCCTCGCGGATCTCGTCCACGTGCTCTCCGTTCAGCGTCGCTCCCTGGACGACCAGGCGGCGGAGCGGCTGGCGGAGCTTCAGGCTCGAGCCCGCCCGCGCCTGGTGGCCGAGCCGAACGACGCGGCGCGCCTCCGCGACCTCGTCGAGCAGCGTCCGGTCGAACTCCCGCCCCTCGGGCCAGCCGGCGAGGAACACCGAGCGGGGCGCGTCCTCGCACGGGCGGGCCACGAGCGTCTGCCACAGGTACTCGGCGAGGAAGGGCATCACCGGCCCGATCGCACGGACTCCCTGGACGAGCGCGTACCAGAGGGTCTCGAACGCCTCCCGGTCGTCCCCGTAGAACCGGCGGCGCGACCGCCGGATGTACCAGTTCGAGACGTCGTCCACGAAGGCCTGGAAGGCCCGCAGCACGTCGGCGGTCATGAAGTCCTCGTAGGCCGCCTCTGCGTCGGCGAGGAACTGCTCGGTGCGGGCCGCCAGCCAGCGGTCGAGCAGGCGCTCGCCCGACGGAACGGCGCCCCACTCCGGCCGGAAGCCCTCGACGTTCGCGTACTGGACGAAGAACGAGACCGAGTTCCACAGGGTCAGCAGCTCCCGCCTGATCTCCCGCGCGCGCCCGTAGCCGAACCAGAGGTTCTGGGTCGGGGGCTGCCCGCAGAACTGCAGGCGCATGACGTCGGCGCCCATCTCGTCCAGCGCCTCTCCGGCCTCGATCGCGTTGCCCCACGAGCGGTGCATCTCGCGGCCGGTCTCGTCCAGGAGCTTCTCGTACGTCAGCACCCGGCGGTAGGGCGCCCGCCCCTCGAGCGTCACCGACATGAAGGACATCGAGTAGAACCAGAGGCGGATCTGCTCGCGCATCTCCGAGACCCAGTCGGCCGGGAACCA
>DASTWB010000013.1:0-6274 GCA_035758725.1 Gaiellaceae bacterium | reverse complement strand
TCATCGGAGTCTCGGCCGCGAAGGCCCTGGCCTGGTCGCGCCGCCTGCCGCTCGTTCCGGTCAACCACCTGCACGGCCACGTCGCCTCCCTCTTCCTCGCTGTGGACGGAGTGTCAGACACTCGTCCGGTCCAAGAGGGACCTGTCGAACCACCGTTTCTCTGCCTCCTGGCGAGTGGAGGACACACGCTTCTGCTGGACGTCCGCGACCACGCGGCGTTCGAGGTGCTCGGCACCACGCTGGACGACGCCGCGGGCGAGGCGTTCGACAAGGGCGCCCGGCTGCTCGGTCTCGGCTACCCGGGAGGCGCCGAGATCGACCGGCTCGCGAGGGACGGCGACCCCGAGGCGTTCTCCTTCCCCGTCGCCCGCGTGCCCGGCCTCGACTTCTCCTTCTCCGGACTGAAGACGGCGCTTCTCTACACGGTGCGCGAGCTCGGCCCGGAGGAGACTGAGCTCCGGCGCGTCGACCTGGCCGCCTCCTACCAGCGCGCGATCGTGCGTGCCCTCGTCGAGCGGACTCAGGCGGCTGCCGAGGCGTCGGGCGCCGAGCGGGTGGCGGTCGTGGGCGGCGTCGCAGCCAACTCCGAGCTGCGCGAGGCACTCGCCGGCGCCGCGCTCGCGCCGCTCGAGCTCTGCACCGACAATGCGGCGATGATCGCGTCGGCCGCGCGGTTCGTCGAGCCCATCGCCTACCCTCGCTACCTTGCGCTCGACGCTTTCGTCTAGACGCCTCGCGCAGCTCGCGCTGCTCGCGATCGTGGCGCTCGCCGCAGCCGCCGTCTCTGTCGCCGCCGCCACCGGCGGCCACTCTGAGGGCGGCCGGGACGCGCCGGTGTCCTGGCGCGGCCTCGTCGGCGGCCCTCGCCCGGAGGTCCCGGTCGGCCAGCGGATGATCGTCGTGCTCCGGACGCCGTCGCTGGCCAGCCGTGTGGCCGCCGCCGGCGGCAGGGCCAGCGAGGCCGACCAGCGCCGCTGGCACACCGCGGCCGAGGCGGCCCAGCGCCAGCTGATCGCACGCCTGAGCGTCGAGGGCCTGCGCCTCCGCCCCGAGTTCTCCTACTCCCGGGTGATCTCCGGGTTCTCGGCACCGCTCGACGCCCGCGCGATCGCGCTGCTGCAGCGGTTCCCGGAGGTCGAGGGGGTCTACCCCGTGCGGATCGCCTACCCGGCCTCCACGACGGGTCAGCTCGTCGAGCGCAGGGATCTGGCTCCCGGATCCGCGGTTCGCGCCAGCCTCGCGCTTCCGGGGTTCACCGGCCGCGGCGTGACGATCGCGCTTCTCGATACCGGCGTCCAGCACGGCCACGACTACCTCGCGGGCGCCGTGCTCGAGGGCGTGGACGTGCTCGAGAACGACGACCTCGCGGCTGCCAAGCCGCGGCCGGACGACCCGGCCGAGCTCGAGCGCCATGGGACACAGCTCGCCGGCCTGATCGTCGGCTCCGGGGGCCCGGGTGGGCTGACCGGTGTCGCGGAGAACGCAACGATCCTCCCGATCCGCGTGGCGGGGTGGCAGCGCGACGTCGCCGGCCGCTGGGCCGTCTACTCGCGGACGGATCAGCTGATCGCCGGACTCGAACGGGCCGTCGACCCGAACGGCGACGGCAGCGTCCACGACGCCGCCCGGATCGCCGTCGTCGGAGTCGCCGAGCCGTTCGCGGCCTTCGCGGACAGCCCGGCCGCGCGGGCAGTCGCCGGCGCAGTCGCCCTGGACACGCTCGTCGTCGCACCGGCCGGCAACGACGGGCCGGCCGGCCCCAGGTACGGGAGCGTGTCCGGCCCCGGGGGCTCTCGGGAGGCGCTGACCGTCGGGGCCGCCGACGATCGCCGGACCACCGAGCACGTCCGCGTGACGATCCGGTCGGGCCTTCGGCTGGTGTTCGACGGCGAGGTTCCGCTCGGCGGCGCACGCGAGCCCGGGGACTCGCTCACGCTCGACCTCGCCGGCCCTGCCCCGCGGGACCGGCTGCTTCCGGAGGTGCTCGGGCGGAGCGAGCCGCCCGTCTCGATCGCCGACTTCTTCGACCGCAACGGCTACAGCAGGGTCGCCGGCAAGGCGGCCCTCGCGCCCGCGGGCGACGCGCCCGACGCAGCCGCCGCAGGCGCCGCCCGCGCAGGCGCAGCGGCGGTGGTGCTGCACGACGCACGCATCCCGGCCGGCTCGCTCGGCGCGGACGAGCGGATCGGCGTACCGGTCGTCAGCGTCCCGGCGGGGGCGGCACGCGAGGCGCTTCGCCTCCTCCGCGCCGGTGAGCCGGCCACGATCGAGATCGGCGCGCCGCGGGAGCGCACGAACCCGGATGCCGGCGCCGCTGCCGCCTTCTCTTCGAGCGGCCTCGCCTTCGACGGCGGTCCCAAGCCGGAGCTCGTGGCGCCCGGCGTGGCGCTGCTCACGTCCAACCCGGGCCGCGAAGCCGACGGCCAGCCCGCGTTCGGCACCGTGAGCGGCTCCAGCGCCGCGGCGGCGATCGTCGCCGGCGGCGCGGCGCGCCTCGCCCAGGCCCGACCCGACCTCGACGCAGGCGGCCTGCGCGGGGCGCTTGTCGGGACCGCCAGGGAGGTGAACGGCGCGATGCGCCTGGATCTCGGTACCGCCGCGGCGGTCGAGGTCGTCGCAGCTCCTGCGGCGGTGGCGCTCGGCCATGCCAATCGCCGCGGCTGGCAGGGAACCGCCGACTTCAGCGTGCGCAACGTCTCCGAGCGGCCGCTCGCGGTCACCGTGTCGACCGGCCGGCTCGGCGAGGTCGGGGGAGCGGCGCTGGCAGTGTCCCCCGGCCGGTTCACGCTCGCGCCGCGGGCGACGCGCAAGGTGTTCGTCGTCGTGCGGATGGCCTACATGCCCCCCCGCGTACGCGTCGTCAGCGCCGATCTGGAGCTGCAGGCGGGCGGCGCCGCCCCCGTGCGCGTTCCTTGGGCGCTGACGCTCGGGCCGTACGAGCGCGATCTGCTCGGGGCCGTCCGGCTCTCGACCAGCCGGTTCAGGCCCTCCGACTCGGCACCCGCGCTGCTGGAGCTTCGCGCCGGCCGGCTCGTCGAGCAGCGAGGGCTGCGGGAGGTGCTGCCGCTCTCGCACCTGGATCTCGAGCTCTGGCGCGGCCGGGAACGGATCGGCCGGCTGGCGCGCCTGCGCAACCTGCTGCCCGGCCGCTACACGTTCGGCCTCACGGGCCGCGGACCGGCGGGGCGGAGGCTCTCGCCGGGCCGCTACACGCTGCGGCTGATCGCCTATCCGCCCGGAGAAGCCCCTCCGAGCAGGCAATTCGTCCAGTTCACGATCCAGTAGGCGCGTCGTATACTCGCCACGGCGTGACGACCGTCGAAGCTCCGTCTCACCTCAGAGAGAACCCGTTCGAGATCGCGCAGGACCAGCTCCGGCGCGTCGCCCGGGTCTTCCAGATCGACGACAACCTCGTCCGGGTGCTCGAGCAGTGCAAGAAGGCCGTGTCCGTCTCGATCCCGGTGGTGATGGACAACGGCCAGATCCAGGCGTTCGAGGGCTTCCGCGTCACCCACAACATCGCGCGCGGCCCGTCCAAGGGCGGGATTCGCTACCACCCCGACGTCACTCTCGACGAGGTCAAGGCGCTCGCGATGTGGATGACGTGGAAGTGCGCGCTGATGGGCATCCCGTTCGGCGGCGCGAAGGGCGGCGTCGTCTGCGACCCGAAGAAGATGTCCCGCGGGGAGCTCCAGAAGATGACCCGCCGCTACACGAGCGAGATCATCAACGAGATCGGCCCGGAGAAGGACATCCCCGCCCCCGACGTCGGCACCGATCCGAGCGTCATGGCCTGGATCTTCGACACCTACTCGATGAACAAGGGCCACTCGGTGCTCGGCGTCGTCACCGGCAAGCCGCTGAACGTCGGCGGCTCGCTCGGCAGGCTCGAAGCGACGGCCCACGGTGCGCTCTACGTCCTCCGGGAGGCGACGAAGAAGCAGGACAAGTCCCTGGGCGACATGCGGGTGGCCGTGCAGGGCTTCGGCAACGTCGGGAGCTACCTCGCCCGGTTCATGCAGGAGGACGGAGCGACCGTCGTCGCCCTGTCGGACTCGCGGGGCGGCGTCTACAACCCGGACGGCATCGATGTGAAGCTCGCGCTCGCGCACAAGCAGGAGACGGGACAGCTCGAGGGTCTCAAGGACACCGAGTCGATCACGAACGAGGAACTGCTCACGGTGGACGCCGACGTCCTCGCTCCCTGCGCGCTCGAGCAGGTGATCACCTCGGACAACGCGGACAAGATCAAGGCGAAGCTCATCGTCGAGGGCGCGAACGGCCCGACCACGCCGACCGCTGACGAGATTCTCGAGGAGCGAGGCGTCCTCGTCCTCCCGGACGTGCTCGCGAATGCCGGCGGCGTCGTCGTCTCGTACTTCGAGTGGGTGCAGGGCCTCCAGGAGTACTTCTGGAAGGAGGAGGAGGTCAACCGACGCCTGAACGAGATCACCTCCCGGGCGTTCCACGAGACCTGGGAGACCTACGAGGGCCGGAACACGACCATGCGGACGGCCGCCTACGGCCTCGCCGTCCAGCGCGTCTCGGAGGCGACGATGACGCGCGGCCTCTACCCGTAACCCGCGTCGTCCTCTTCCACGCCGAGGGCTGCCACCTGTGCGCGGCCGCGAAGCGTGTCCTCCACTCCGCACGAGACGAGCTCGGCTTCGAGCTGGAGGAGGTCGACATCGCCGGAGACGAGGAGCTCGAGCGCGGCTACCGGGAGTGGCTGCCGGTCGTCGAGATCGACGGCGAGCGGGCGTTCACGTACTTCGTCGAGCCGGACGCGCTCCGGCGGAAGGTCGCACAAGCTCGCGCGTCGGAGGAGACTTTGTGACTACCCGACGCGGGTACTGATCCCGACTGGCAGAATCCTTGTGTGGTGTTACAAGCTCCACCGCAGGGGGCGGTCCCCGACCGTCTGACCGTCGGGGTCGCGGCGCGCCTCAGCCGGTACCTCCAGGTCCTGACGCAGGCCCGCAAGATGGGCAAGGAGCGGATCTCCTCCCAGGAGATCGCCGACTACACGAACATCAATGCCACGCAGATCCGGCGCGATCTCTCGACCTTCGGCAAGTTCGGGAAGCGCGGCGTCGGCTACAGCGTCGACGGCCTCCTCGGGGAGATCCGGCGGATCCTCCGCACGCAGGGCCAGCACAACATCGCGCTCGTCGGCGCAGGGCGGCTGGGCGAGGCGATCGCGAGCTCGCCGATCTTCGCCGAGCACGGGATCAACATCGCGGCCGTCTTCGACAAGGATCCCGACAAGGTCGGGCGGCGCGTCGGCAACGTCGACGTGAGCGAATACCAGACGCTCGCGGACGCCGTCCGCGACAAGAACATCGTCGTCGGAGTGCTCGCCGTGCCCGCCGTCAGCGCGCAGTCCGCAGCGGACGACCTGGTCGACGCGGGCGTGCGGATCATCTTCAACTACTCCGAGGCGCTCCTCGACACGCCGTCCGACGTCGCGGTGCACACGTCGAACCCCGCGGTCGAGCTCCTCTACGCGCTCTACTTTCATCTGACTTAGGAACGATTTCTCCCGTCGGTTTTCCGCAGGAGACACGACGAACGGGACCGGTCCGACCATCCACAGGGCCAGTGTCCGAGAAGGGCAGGGCGAGTGTCAGACACTCGTCGTGTCCGCAGGGGCCGTGTCCGAAAACGGGAAGAGCCTCGACCAAGCGAGGCTCTTCCCGTGACCCCTAGCTCCGCCGGTGCGGCGGAGATCCTGCGAACGCGCCTAGCGGCGCCTGACCACCTCGCAACCGCTGAGCCTGTCGATGCGGTCGGCACGGACGGTGTCGCGGCCCCGGCCGCAGCGGACGACGTCGCGCCTTCCGTCCTTCGCCACGATCGTGTCGTTGCCGCGTCCGCCGTCGAGCGTGTCCCTCCCGGCGCCGCCGTCGAGCGTGTCCTTGCCGGGGCCGCCCTTGACCGTGTCCGCCCCGCCGCCGCCGAAGTGCCGGTCGTTGCCGGTGCCTCCGTCGAGGACGTCGTCGCCGGGCTCGCCGAAGACCGCGTCGTTGCCTGCGCCGCCCGAGAGCCGATCCTTGCCGGGACCGCCGTGGAGGACGTCGTCGCCGTCGCCGCCGTCGGCCTGGTCGTCGCCCTTGCCGAGCGCGACGTCGTCGTCGCCGTCGCCGAGCTCGATCTCGTCGGCGCCGTCACCGCACTTGACGTCGTCGTCGGTCTCGCCCCATTCGACGAGCTCCTCCTCCGGCGCAACCTCCTCCTCGCCGGGGAGATCCTCAAAGAAGCCGAGCTCCTCCTC
>DASTWB010000219.1:0-9165 GCA_035758725.1 Gaiellaceae bacterium | reverse complement strand
TCCGCTGCCGAGCCGGCGGACACGAGGCGCTCGATGGTGAGGTCGTCCGCATCGAGCCGCTCGATCTCCTCGGCGAGCAGCTTCCCGGCCGACTCCTCGAGCCGCTGGCTCAGCTCGGGATCGGGAAGGGACGACGGTGTGGCCAGCACGGGCTCCGGCGCCAGGTAGAGCGGCGGGACCGCGTACGCATGGACGGCGACGAGCTTCCACCCGCGCAGCCGAGCCTCCTCCGCGGCCCAGTCCAGCGCGCGCCGGGCGTGCTCGGAGCCGTCCACCCCGACCACGATCCGCCTTTCATCCGGCGCCATGTGCCGATTCTGCAGGACTCGCGACGGCGTCGTCACGAGACCGCAAGGAACCCGAGCGGCCGGCATCCACCTGATCGGCCGGGGATAGGTCGTCCGGGTCCGGGATGCCAGGTGCGGCGTGGCGCCTGAGGCCCGGACGACCCGGCCCGGCCGGTCAGTTGGAGGTGCGGCTCCAACTACAGTGCGGGCCGTGAAGTCGGTCAGGATCGCCGCCGCCGTCGTGTTGGTCGCGGGGGGCGCGGGATCCGCAGCACAACCGGCTTGGCGGCCCGCACGACCCGTTCCCGCGCCCAGGACCGAGGTTGCAGCTGCCCCACTCGGCCGGGAGATCGCCGTCGTCGGCGGCTTCCTCCGCAGCGGGCGCAACACCGGCCGGGCCGACGCCTACTCGCCCACGCGCAATCGCTGGCGCCGCCTGCCCGACCTGCCGGTCACCGTCGACCACGCGATGGCCGCCGGCGCCGCCGGAAGGCTGTACGTGGTCGGCGGTTACGCCCCCGGATCCGTCGCCCGCAACACGGCGTTCGTGTTCCGCCGCGGGCGCTGGGCGGCGCTGCCGCCGATGCCCGCGCCCCGGGCCGCCGGTGGGGCGGCGATCGTTGGCGGGAGGCTCTACGTCGTCGGCGGAGTCGAGGCCCAGGGCCGCCTCGCGCGGGAGGCGTTCTCCTTCGATCTCGCCGCCGCCCGCTGGTCGACGATCCGCGGTCCCAGGCCGCGGGAGCATCTCGGCGCGGCGGCCCTCGACGGCCGCGTCTACGCGGTCGCCGGCCGCACCGGCGGGCTCGACTCGAACCTCGATGTCGTCGAGGCGTTCGACCCGCGCGGCGCGCGCTGGCGCGCCGTCCCCCCGGTTCCCGGGAAGCGCGGCGGGACGGCGGCTGCCGCCGTCGCCGGACGGCTCGTCTCGGCCGGCGGAGAGGAGCCGGGCGGGACGATCTCGACCGTCTACGCCTACTCGCCGTCGACGCGGCGCTGGACGGAGCTCGAGCCCATGCGCACCTCGCGGCACGGCCTCGGCCTCGTCGGGTGGCGCGGCCGCGCGTACGCGCTCGCCGGCGGCCCGCAGCCCGGCCTGACGGTGAGCGCCGCGAACGAGGTGCTACGACTCGGGTCGTAGCCCCGTCGCGACCACGCGCCGGCCGTCCCGCTCGTAGACGACGTCGACGGTGTCGTGCTTGCGGTAGGTGCCGGCGACACCGAGGAACATGCTCAGCCACCGAAGCGGGCCGAGACGCCCCTCCTGCGCCAGTGACCGCGAGAAGACGAGCGTGCGCCCCAGAACGCTGTAGTCACGGCCCGGCTCCTGGCGGACGCCGTTCACGAAGACGTCGAACTCCTCCGGGACGTCGGCCGGCAGCGCGACGCGCGATGCCGCTTGCGACATGCCGCTCGATGTGGCTCCTTCGTCGGGCACGCCCATAGAATGGCGCAGTCCGTGGTCGCTGCTGCTGCCCTGCTCGCCGCTACCGGTCTGAAGCCCCTCCCGGCAGAGTCGCCGAACGCCGAGCGGATCAATGACCTCTACTGGTACATCTCGTTCTGGGCGGTGCTCGTGCTGCTCGCCGTCGCCGTACCGCTCACGCTCTTCGTCTTCCGCTACCGAAGCCGCGGCCGTGACCGCACGGTCGAGGGGCCTCAGATCCACGGGTCGACACGCCTCGAGGTCGCCTGGACCCTCGTCCCGGTCATCATCCTCCTGACCGTCACGGCATTCACCTTCTACAAGCTCCCGGGAATCACGCTCGAGGACGACGCGACCGCGAGCGACCTCCGCGTGCACGTCGAGGGCCGGCAGTTCTACTGGCAGTACCGCTACCCGAACGGTGTCATCGCCATCGACCGGCTCGTCGCGCCGCAGGACCGGCTCGTCGTGCTCGAGATCACCGCGCCGGAGAGCGACGTGAACCACAGCTACTGGGTGCCTGAGCTCGGGGGCAAGTTCGACGCGATCCCGGGGGAGACCACCGAGACCGCGTTCCGCGCGGAGAGGGCCGGGACCTACGAGGGGCAGTGCGCCGAGCTCTGCGGCATCCAGCACGCGGCGATGCTGGCCGAGGTCGAGGTCCTCCCGGCCGACGAGTTCGACCGCTGGCTGGACGAGCAGGCCCAGCAGCAGCAGGCCGGCACGTCCGGGCTCGGCGAGCAGATCTTCCTCGGCGCGTGCGGCAAGTGCCACGGTCCGAACGGCGAGGGCCTGATCGGGCCCGCGCTGACGCCCGCGAGCGTCGGCGACCCGCAGACCGTCGCGCAGATCGTCCGCAACGGCCGGCGCCGGATGCCGGCGATCGGTGAGGAGTGGGACGACCGGCAGATGAAGGCGCTGACGGACTACCTGAGCGAGCGTTTCCCGGCGGAGGCCGGGAGCTAGTGGCGACGAGGGCCGAGACTCCGGCCTACCCGGTCCCGTGGACGGCGGGCAGGTTCGCGAGCTGGATCGCGACCGTCGACCACAAGCGGATCGGGATCCTCTACATCGTCACGAGCCTCGTGTTCTTCCTGGCCGGTGGGGTGATGGCGCTCCTGATCCGCACGCAGCTCGCCACGCCGGACATGGACTTCGTCGTCAAGGACGACTACAACCAGCTCTTCACGATGCACGGCACGACGATGATCTTCCTCGTCGTCGTCCCGATCTTCGCCGGGTTCGCCAACTACATGGTGCCGCTGATGATCGGCGCCGCGGACGTGGCGTTCCCGCGGCTGAACGCGCTGTCGTACTGGCTGTTCCTCTTCGGCGGGATCGTGTTGCTCGGGAGCTTCTTCGCCGCCGACGGGGCCGCACGGACCGGCTGGACCGGCTATCCGCCGTTGTCGGTGGACGCCTCGGGAAACGGCCAGGACCTCTGGATCGTGGGCCTGCACATCCTCACGCTCTCCTCCCTCGCCGGGGCGATCAACTTCCTCGCGACGATCCACAACATGCGCACGGCGGGCATGACCTGGATGCGCCTGCCCCTCTTCGTCTGGTCGATCGAGATCTACGCGGGCCTGCTCGTCCTCGTGCTGCCGGCGCTCTCGGCCGGGCTGACGATGCTGTTGCTCGACCGCGCGGGCCTGACGAGCTTCTTCGTCCCCGCCGACGGCGGCGACGCGATCCTCTACCAGCACGTCTTCTGGTTCTTCGGGCACCCCGAGGTGTACGTCATGATCCTGCCGGCGATGGGGATCATCTCCGAGGTGATCCCGGTCTTCGCGCGGAAGCCGATCTTCGGCTACAAGGCGATCGCCTTCTCCACGGTCGCGATCGGCTTCTACTCGCTGCTCGTCTGGGGCCACCACATGTTCACCGTCGGCCTTCCGACCGGGCTGCAGATCTGGTTCATGATCGCGTCGCTGACGATCGCCGTGCCGACCGGCGTGAAGATCTTCAACTGGATCGCCACGACCTGGCGCGGGAACCTGATCTTCGACACGGCGATGCTCTGGGCGCTCGGCTTCGTCGCCGTCTTCACCATCGGCGGGCTGTCCGGGATCTTCCTGGCGGTCTTTCCCTTCGACTGGCAGGTGCAGGACTCGTACTTCGTCGTCGCGCACCTCCACTACGTGCTCTTCGGCGGCTCGGTCTTCGGGGTCTTCGCGGCCCTCTACTACTGGTGGCCGAAGATGTTCGGCCGGATGCTGAACGAGACGCTCGGCAAATGGCACTTCTGGCTGACGTTCGTCGGCTTCAACCTGACCTTCTTCCCGCAGCACATGATGGGGCTGCTCGGGATGCCGAGGCGCATCTACACCTATCCCGACCGCGACCTGCTGCCCGAGTACAACCTCGTCTCGACGATCGGCTCGTACGTCATGGGGCTCGGGATCCTGATCTTCGTGATCAACGTCTTCTGGTCGCGGCGAGGGCGTACCCCGAGGGCACCCAACGACCCGTGGCTCGCGGACACGCTCGAGTGGTACACGACCTCGCCGCCGCCGCCGCACAACTTCGACAAGGTGCCCTACGTGACGAGCGCGCGCCCCCTGCGTGACCTGCGCCGCCGGATCGGAGCGCGCCGGTGAGGGCCGGTCCCTGGCTCCGGCTGTGCGGCCTCGGTGCGACCGGCGCCGTCGCGCTGGTGGTGGCGAGCGGCAGTCTCGGGCTCACGCACCGGGCGCTGGTCGCCGTCGCGCTCCCGTTCCTCGTGGCGATGGTGCTGGGAGCCTGGCTGGCGCACCGAGACGCGCTCGGCGCAGCCAGTGCCGCGCTGGTGCTGTACCTGGCGGCCGTCGCGAGCTGGTGGTCGCCGCGGCTCCACGTCGGCCTCGCCGCACTCGCCGCCGCCGCGACCGCGGTCGCGGCGGCACAGCTCCATCGAGGCAGCCGGCCGGCGCGGGTCGCGTGGCGGGACTACGTCACGCTGACGAAGCCGCGGATCATGTCGCTGCTGCTCCTGACCGGCGCGGCCGGGATGTTCGTCGGCGCGCAGGGGGTCCCGGACGGAGGCACCTTCGCGGCGATGCTGGTCGGCCTCGCCCTCGCCTGTGGAGGCGCGAGCGCGATGAACCACGTGCTCGACCGGGACGTCGACCGCTCGATGAAGCGGACGAGCTCGCGCCCGGTCGCGGACGGCCGCGTGAGCCCGGAGCTCGCGCTCGAGTTCGGCCTCGCGCTCTCGGCGCTCTCCTTCGTGCTCCTGGCCTCGGCGGTGAACGTCCTGACCGCGAGCCTCGCGCTCGTGGGGAACCTCTTCTACGTCCTCGTCTACACACGCTGGCTGAAGCGCTCGACGCCGCAGAACATCGTGATCGGCGGGGCCGCCGGAGCCGTCCCGCCTCTGGTCGGGTACGCGGCCGCCACCGGGAACCTGGCGCTGCCCGCGCTGTTCCTCTTCCTGATCGTCTTCTTCTGGACGCCGCCGCATTTCTGGGCGCTGGCGCTCCTGATCAAGCGCGACTACGAGGCGGCGCGGATCCCGATGCTCCCGGTCGTGCGCGGGGACCGAGAGACGGCGCGGCAGGTGCTCCTCTACACGTTCCTGCTCGTCGGGCTGACGCTCGTGCCCGTGCTGACCGGGACCTTCGGCGCCGTCTATCTCGCGGCGGCTGCCGTTCTCGGCGCGCAATTCATCCGGCTCGCCCTTCGCCTCAGGCGCTCGACGGTCGCGGCGGAGGCCGGACGCCTGTTCCACTACTCGCTCGCCTACCTCGCCCTGCTCTTCGTCGCCATGGCCATCGACCCGATCGTGGTCCTGTGAGCGACCTCACGGAGCCCCTCGACGAGCCGCGCCCGACGGACGAGGTGCCCGAGCCGACCGAGCCGGTCGAGGCCGACGAGGCCCACCTCGAGCTCGCGCGGAAGAACACCGTGCTCGGCTGGTCGCTCTTCGGCCTCGCGGTGCTCCTGTTCGCGGGCGTCTGGGCGGTCGCGTTCATCTATCTCGCGCTCGACTGAGCACTCCCCCGCCCGGGTGGGGGGACCCGCTCGACCCACCGGAAACGCTAGCCGGGAGAATCGCGCGCATGCGTGGCGATAGCGCACCGAATGACGCACCCGCCGGGATCTGGCTCGCCCGGCCCGACCCGATCCCCACCGACGGCATCTCGCTCGCGGTCAAGGATCTCTTCGACACCGCCGGGCTGACGACGACCTACGGGTCGATCCTGTTCGCCGACCACGTGCCGGACCGAACTGCGGAGGCGGTGGCCCGGCTCGAGCGAGCCGGTTACGCGAACGTCGGCAAGACGAACCTGCACGAGTTCGCGTACGGCGTCACGTCGCAGAACGCGCACTTCGGCACGGTGCCGAACCCGATCGCCCCCGGCCGGATCGCCGGCGGCTCGAGCGGCGGCTCCGCAGCGGCGCTCGCGGCCGGGCTCGCGGATGCCGCGCTCGGGACCGACTCCGGCGGCTCGATCCGCATCCCCGCCGCGTGCTGCGGGATCGCCGGCTTCAAGCCCAGCTACGGGCTCGTTCCGCTCGACGGCTGCTACCCGCTCGCGCCGACGTTCGACCACGCAGGCCCGATGGCGCGCTCGGTCGCGGAATGCGCCCGGATGATGGAGGCGCTGGCCGACGAGTTCGCCCCGGCCGACGCGCCCCCGCTCGGGGATCTGCGGGTCGGCGTCGCCTGGCTCGAGCGCTGTGACCCCCTCGTGCGCGGACAGGTCGAGCGCGCCGTCGCCGTCCTCCCGGGCGCCCGAGCGATCGAGTTCCCGACCGCCGACGGGACGAGCCCGCTGTTCATGCGCGAGGTCGCCGACGTCCACCGCGACCTCTTCGCGGAGAACGCCGAGAGCTACGGGCCGAACGTGCGCCGGAAGATCGAGCTGTGCCTCGCGGTCACCGACGCCGAGGCGCAGGAAGCAGCCGGCCGGCGGGAGGCCTACCGCGAGGTCGCCGGTCGAGCCCTCGACGGCCTCGACGTTCTCGTCGTACCGACCCTCGCCTTCGTCGCCCCGCCGCTGCCGGAGGACGAGTCGCACGTTCGAGAGCGGATCCTCCAGTTCACCTATCCGTTCGACGTCCTCGGCTGGCCCGCGCTCGCCCTGCCCGCCGGCCCTGCAGAGGACGGGCTCCCCGCCTCGCTCCAGCTCGTCGGCCGTCGCGGCGACGACGCGCTCGTCCTGGCAGTGGGAGCGGCGCTCGAGGCATCCCTCGTCCGAGGGACGCCTTAGCCCCCCAGGCTGCCGACAACCCCTTTGGCCATGCCTGCGGTTCGCCTTGCCTTCGTCTGCGCGTGCGCCCTGCTCGCCTTCGCGTCTCCGGCGCAGGCCGCGACGGGCAAGCTCCTCCCCGGTCCGAAGCAGCTGCGCGGCTTCCTGCTGCGCGCGGACGAGCGCCCGACGCTCTACAAGCGCAGCTTCCCGCGAACCCCCGCGTTCGCTTGGCGGCCCGTCGCCGGCGCCAAGCGGTACGAGGTCGAGCTCTCGACGAGCGACGTCGGCAACGACGGCGCCGTGATCTGGTCGAGCGCGAGCCTTGACGCTCCGATCAGGACGCCGGCGACCTCCGTGCCGGTCTCCCTCCCCTGGATCACCGGGAATCCCTACTCCCTCTACGCCCGAGTGCGCGGGATCGACTCGCGCGGTCGCAAGGGGCGCTGGAGCAGGCCGTACGGCTTCAACATGCGCTGGCCGGCGAAGCCCGCGCCGATGAACCCGCAGTACCCCGGCCTCATCGGGTGGACCCCGGTCGAGGGGGCAACGATGTACGAGGTCTGGCTCCGGGGCGCGCGGCACACGTTCCTGACCACGACGAACGTCGCGGACCAGCGCGACCACTACACGTTCCATCGAACGATGCCCTGGATGGGAGCGGTCGACTGGCGTGTCCGCCCCGTGCGGCAGCTCTACGGAGAGATCCCGAACGGCCTGCCCGTCGTGAGCTACGGCCCCTGGAGCGACGTCTTCGTCAACTTCAACCCGCCGGCGCTCCCAGGGCTTCTCGCCAGCTTCGGAACGGTGTCGGGCTCGGTCGTCAGCCCGGCCGCGACGCCGAGCTCGATCGCCCACCAGCTCACTCCCGCCTTCCTCTGGAACGGGGACTCCCGCGGCGGCCAGGCGTACAGCCTCTTCCGGGTCGCGGTGTTCACCGACGTGGACTGCGTGAACCGCGTCTACTCGAGCAGCGTCGTCGGCAGCCCGGCCTGGGCGCCGCGCGTCGGCTCGGCGATCAAGCTGCCGGGGACGCTCGGCGAGCTCGGCTCGGCCGCCAACGACTGGCCGAAGTACGGCTCCGGCGCGGAGGTGCTCACTCCGAACGGCGAGAAGTTCGTCTCCGCGGACGAGGCGGGAGGCACCGCGGCGCCCGGCGAGGCCACGGTTCCGAAGATCGACCTCTGGGACACCGCGTGGCCGCGGGGCGGCTACTACTGGCAGGTGATCCCGGTCGCGGCCGTGCCGACCCGGAACGACCCGGACAAGCTCGAGTACCGCGAGGTCGAGATCGCCGAGGACGCCTGCCGCTCCGCCGGTGCCGTCCGCTTCGGCAAGCAGTCGAACGCGCCGAGGCTCGGAGACAAGGCGCCGTACATCTCGGGTCTCTCGTCGAACGGACGCCTGCTCTCCGCCTCCGCCGCGCGCCGGCCGTTCTACGGCACCCCGATCGTGGCGTGGGAGCCCGTCTGGAACGCACGCGAGTACGAGATCCAGTGGAGCAAGACCGCGAATCCGTGGCTGGCCGCCGGCTCGATCACGACCCCCGCGACGGCCACCGTCCTGCCGATCGCCAAGGGGGTCTGGTACTACCGCGTCCGGGGCCTGAACCCGTCGCTGCCGAAGAAGCCCGAGATGACGTGGTCGAAGCCGGTCCGGCTTCGAGTCGCCGGCCCACGCTTCCGCGTCGTCGGGCGCTAGGAGTCGGTCTACGCGGGCTCGGCCGCCCGCTGGACGGGAGCCGGAGCCGCGCCGTTCGTCGGCGCGAGCATCCCGCCCACCGCGTCCCCGAGCCGCTGCTCGATCCGGAGAACCCGGTCGAGACCCGTGATCTCGAGCGTCCGCAGGACGCGCCGGTCGTCGGAGACGATCACGAGGTCGCCCCCGCGCGCCCGAAAACGAGGTTGGAACCGGAGCAGCAGGCCCAGCACGGTCGAGTCGACGAAGCCGACCTCGACGAGGTCGACGACGACCGACCGGCCGCCGAGCTGCAGGACGTCCCCAAGCTCGCGCTCGATCTCGCGCGCCCTGTGCAGGTCGGCCTCCCCCGTGACCGACACCACGAACGCCTCGTCTCCGAGCCGCGCAGCCTTGAGGTCGAACTCCAGTTCCACGCAGCGAACGGTAGCCGCGCCGTCCTGAGCTTTTCGCCGCCGGTGCGTCTGGATTTGCTTACACGACGGCGAGCTTGTAACCCACGCCGCGCACGGTCAGGACGCGCCGGGGGTTCGCCGGATCGTCCTCGATCTTCTGCCTGAGGTTGGAGACGTGGATGTCGCAC
>DASTWB010000197.1:0-4454 GCA_035758725.1 Gaiellaceae bacterium | reverse complement strand
AAGGGCGTGCCGCCGCTCGCATCCAACGAGGAGTGGCTCCACGTGCCCTGCCCGAAGTGCGGGAAGACTGGCCGGCGCGAGGCCGACACGATGGACACCTTCGTCGACTCGTCCTGGTACTACCTGCGCTACGTCGACCCGAGGAACGACCGCGCGGCGTTCGACCGAAGCCTCGTCGACTACTGGTGCCCCGTCACGCAGTACATCGGCGGCATCGACCACGCGACCGGCCACCTGCTCTACTCGCGGTTCTTCGTCCGCGTGCTGAAGGAGATGGGCCTGGTCGGCTTCGGCGAGCCGTTCGGCCGCCTCTTCCACCAGGGGTGGGTGCAGATGGGCGGCTCGAAGATGTCCAAGTCGCGAGGGAACGTCGAGGGTCCAGATCTCCTGGTGGAGGAGTACGGCGCCGACGCCGTCCGCGCCTACATCCTCTTCATGGGCCCGGCCGACCAGGACATGGAGTGGACGGACACGGGGATCGAGGGCATCGTCCGCTTCCTGCGGCGCCTGTGGCGGGTGGTGCTGGAGGTCGCAGAGCGCGCCCCGGAGGCCGGCGACGCCGACACGCCGCTGGGTCGCAAGGCGCACACGACGATCGCCAAGGTCACCGACGACATCGAGCGCCGCTTCCAGTTCCACACGCCGATCTCCGCCGTCATGGAGCTGACGAACGAGCTCGCGCGGACGCCCGAGGATCCCGCTGCGCGCTTCGCCGCCGAGACGGCGGTCTCGCTGATCCAGCCGTACGCGCCGCACGTCGCCGAGGAGCTGTGGCAGCGGCTGGGGCGCGAGCGCCTGTGGGAGACCCCGTGGCCGAAGGCCGACCCGGCGCTGCTCGAGCGCGACACGTTCGAGCTCGTGATCCAGGTGAACGGTCGGGTCCGCGACCGGGTCGAGGTCCCGTCCGGCCTGCCGGACGAGGAGCTGGTCGCCCGTGCCAAGGAATCGCCGCGCGTCCAGGCACATCTGGACGGCTCGGAGATCCGTCAGACGATCGTCGTGCCCGGAAAGCTGGTGAACATCGTCACCAAGTAGGTGAACTCACCCTAAAGGGGTAGGCCGCACCGGCCGATACGGGTCCCGGGTCCTACTAGGAGGCATGGGATGCGGGTCCTGCTCGTAGACGACGACGCGGCGTTGAGATTGCTCCTGCGGACGACCTTCGAGGTCTTCGACATCGACGTCGACGAGGCCGAGGACGCACTCGCGGCGCAGCACGCGATCGCCGCGTCGCCGCCCGACGTCGTCGTGCTGGACGTGCGGATGCCGGGGATGGACGGTCTCGCGTTCTGCCGTCAGCTCAAGGACGATCCGGCGACGCGCCGCATCTCCGTCGTCGTCCTGAGCGGCTCCGACGGCGGCACGGTCGAGGCAGCCCGGCGAGCAGGTGCCGAGGCGGCGCTGCGAAAGCCGTTCAGCCCCCTCCAGCTGCTCGCGGTGGTCGAGCAGCTCGCCGGCTCGAAGTACGGCATCCCGTTCCGCCCGTCGCGCGGGGACGATCCCGAGGAGCAGCTGCTCCTCTACGCGCAGGACCTCCGTCACCTGCTCGAGATCGAGAAGGGCCAGCGGTCGCTCGTCCAGAGCGCGTACCGGGAGACGGTCGCCGCGCTCGCGAGCGCGCTCGAGTCGAAGGACACCGGCACCCGTCAGCACTCGCAGCGCGTCCAGCTCTACGCGCTCGAGCTCGCCCGCGCCGTCGAGCCCGCCCTGCTCGACGACGCCAGCACCGAGTACGGCTTCCTGCTGCACGACGTCGGCAAGATCGGAATCCCGGACAGGATCCTCCAGAAGCCGAAGCCGTTGTCGCCTCCCGAGGAGCGGCTGATGCGGACGCACACGGTGCTCGGCGAGCAGGTGCTCTCCGGCGTCGCGTTCTTCCACGGCGAGGGCCTCCGGATCGTGCGCTCGCACCACGAGCGGTGGGACGGCCGCGGCTACCCGGACGGGCTGGCCGGCACCGACATCCCGATGACGGCCCGGGTGTTCGCCGTGGCCGACGCGCTCGACGCGATGACGAGCGACCGGCCGTACCGCCGGGCGCGCCGGTGGATCGACGCCGGGCACGAGCTCGTCCAGCAGTCCGGGAAGCAGTTCGACCCTCAGGTCGTCCGCGCGTTCGTCGAGAACGAGGCGCGCCTGCTCGCGGTGCGCGACCGGCTCGAGGCGCTCTAGCGGCCTACGCCCGCTCGAGCAGCCGCTGGTCGGCGTGGTGCCGGTAGGCACGGCTGCCGAAGAACGCTGCGACCAGGAGAACGATCAGCGGGCTCGCCACGATCAGCGCATAGGCGGCGATCGCGAGCTCGGCGAGCAGGATTCCCACCGCGTCGTGGAGGGCGCGGTCGAGGCGGCCGGGAGCCGCGGCCGGCTCCTTCGGCTCGTGCGTCGTCAGGTTCAGCTCGACGGTCGCGAACGCCGCCTGCCGGTTGATCTGCACCCGCTGGGCGCGGAGTGCGGTGATCTGGGCGAGGACCCGGGCGCGCTCCTCACCGCGCAGGCTTGCGGCTTTCCGCTCGAGGGCCCGGATACGGCGGGTCAGGTCGTCGAGACCCTGCTGGAGGTCCGCGATCTGGGTGTCCTGCGCGAGGATCTGTCCGAGGCCGCTGAACTGGACGACCGCCGCCTGTACGCGTGAAACCGGGATTCGGAGCCCCACCGCGGCCGTCCCCTCGCCGGGCTCGGGTGTCGAGTAGCTGACGGAGGAGACGAAGCCGCCGAGCCTGCGCGCGGTGCGGAGCGCCTTCTGGGTCGTCGTGGAGAGGTCGTCCGTGCCGTCGACGAGGAGCGTCAGCGAGGCGCGGTAGTCCTGCGCTCGTCCCCTGGTCGGCGCGGGCGCCGCGGAGTCGAGTGCCGGGGCGAGGGCGCGTCTACTCGCCTCACCGATGACGGGCGCGGTTTCGCGGCTCTCGTCGCTGCTCGCAACCTTGGGCGGCGCCGCCTCCGTGCTCGGCGCGGGCGACACCGCCGTGTTGAGGCCGACCGCGACGGCGGCGGCGAGCGAAAGCGCTGCAGCGGCCGGGACGGCGATCGCGAGGATACGGCGGGCCGTGACGCGACGCTGCGGAGGCGTGAGGGTCGTGATGGCGGCGACGCGCTCCCGCAGGACCGGCGGTGCGGCCGGCGTCTCGCTCAAGAGTGCGGCGGTGAGCTCAGGCGACAAGCTGCGATCCCACCTTCTCCTCGAGCCGCTCGAGCGCGCGGGTGAGGCGCGTCGTGCAGGCCGAGGGACTGATCCCGAGGACGCGTCCGGCGTCCGCCGGATCCAGATCGAGGATGACGCGGAGCGCGATGATCTCGCGATCGGCGGCCGAGAGGCTCGCGAGCGCCTGCCGGAGCCAGGGGGAGAGGATCTGCGCGTCCAGCTCGCTCGCCCGCTCCGTGAGGTTTGCGTACCGAGCCTCACGGCGCCGGCGCCGCTCCTCGGCGCGGAGGTGGTCGAGGGCTGCTGTGCGCGCGATCTGGCACAGCCAGGTGCGCTCGGAGCCTCTGGCCGGATCGAAGCGGTGCCACAGGCGGACGGCGCGCTCGAAGGTCTCCGCTGCAAGGTCCTCCGCGGCCTGAGGGTCGCGCGTGAGGTAGAGGACGTAGCGGTAGACGTCGTCGAGATGCCTCTCGGCTGCGTCGGCGAGCGAGCGTCTCACGGGCTCCATACATCTCATATACGCCGTGTCCGCCCGATTCGTCACACCCTTGGGGCTGTTCCTTGACGGACGTGTCACGTCACTGTTGTCACCATGGACGACATGCACGGGCTCGAGCTCTCCCGTTCGCGCGCGCTCTTCGGGGCGGCGCTGCTCGTCGTCGCGCTCTTCGTGGGCGGGAGGTGGTTCGTCGGCAGCGGATCGGCGACTGCCGAGCGTTCGTCGCCCGCCGCAGCCGAGATCGAGGCGGCGCCGCCCCCGCGGCTCGTCGTCCACGTCGTGGGTGCCGTTCGCAGGCCGGGCCTCTACCGGCTCGCGCACGGTGCACGGATCGCCGACGCCGTGCACCGGGCCGGCGGAGCCACACGCCGGGCCGACCTGAGCCTGGTCAACCTCGCCGCGCAGGTCTCGGACGGGACGCAGGTCGTCGTCCCGCGGCGGGCGGTCGTCGGCATCGCCTCGGGCGGCGAGCCGTCCGGTGACGGCGCGACCACTGCGACCGGCCCCGTGCACTTGAACACGGCGACGATCGAGCAGCTGGACGCGCTCCCCGGCGTGGGGCCGGTCACCGCTCAGAAGATCGTCGACTACCGCGACCAGCACGGCGCCTTCAGCTCCGTCGATGACCTCGACGCGATTCCCGGAATCGGCCCGGCGCGCCTGGAGCAGCTACGGGAGCTCGTGGCCCCGTGACCGACCGGTTCCTCGCGCGGTACGGCCAGCACGCGGTCGCCGCCTCGCTCTGTGCGGGCCTGTTCCTCGCGACCCTGGTCCGATCGTCGTCCGGCGCCGTGCTCGCGCTCTCCCTTGCGGCCG
>DASTWB010000110.1:0-12154 GCA_035758725.1 Gaiellaceae bacterium | reverse complement strand
TGGCCGCATGGATTATCCGGAGCGTTAGTCAGCTACGCCGTTCCGTCAATCACCATATTGGTGGAAAATGGGTCATCTGACCTATATGCAGATGCCGCGGACTGTGGAAAACTTGCGGAGCGGCGTCGGGGAGTGGGGCCGCATGGCAAGAGAGGTCAGGAGCACCGATGCGGCCACTGCGGACCCTGAAGGTCTTGATCGCCGACGACCACCGGCTGATGCTCGACGCGATCCGGCTCGTCCTCGAGCAGGCGGACGACCTCGAAGTGGTCGGCGAAGCGACGGTCGGGAGCCAGGTGCTGCCGCTCGTCGGCCAGTTGAATCCGGACGTCGTCCTGCTCGACGTCCACATGCCCGAGATGGACGGCCTCAGGTGTCTCGACCTGCTGCAGAAGCGCCATCCGTCGGTCAGCGTGGTGATGCTCTCAGGGCACGACGATTCGGAGACGATTGAGTCGGCGCTGTCGCGCGGCGCGAAATCGTTTGTCTCCAAGCAGGTCGACCCGCGAGACCTTCCTTCGGCGCTCAGGTTCGCGGCCCAGGGAGGCGTCTACCAGCCGATGGACGGCGCGGCCTACGGAGCCGCCCCGGACAAGACCGACAAGTCAAGTCTGACGCCGAGCGAGCAACGCGTGCTGGAAGCTCTCGCCCGAGGCCTCTCCAACAAGGAGATCGCCGAGGAGCTGTGGCTGACGCGGCAGACGGTGAAGTTCCATCTCACGAACATCTACCGCCGCCTCGGGGTCACCAACCGCACCGAGGCCCTGCGGCACGCGTACCAGCACCGGCTCGTCAAACACCCGTTCTTCGAGCCGGCCGCCTAGGGCTCGTTCAGCCTCAGCCGGCGGCCAGCGTCAGCTCGACGCCCGGATGCGCCGACTGCCAGGCGCGCAGGAAGAATGCGAGCTCGATCTGGGCCTCCTCGGCGTCCGCGGCGTAGGGGTGGAACACCTCGAGAGTCGTCTCGTCGACCCTCGTCGGAAGGCAGCCGCCCCGAAGCAGGTCGTCGACCAGCGGGGACAGGCAGGCGGAATCACTGAGCTCGACCCTCATCGGACGATTATCGACCATCGGAAGGACGATGAAGCGACCTGAAAGGCCCGAGTCACCTGCCCGAGGTCTGGTCCGGGTAGTCGCGGCTAGATCAGGATGCGGACGGCCGTCGTCGACGGGCAACCGCGGCGTGCGAGCTCGACGGCGAGATGAAGGTCGATCTCGACGCGGCGTGCAAGGAAGGACGCGGTCTCGAGCTCGTACCCCGCCTCGACGAGGCGGTCGAAACGCCAGCGTTGAACCTGCTCCGCCTCCGGCCGCTCCAACCGATCGAACGCCGCACGATTCACGGGGTTCCCGCCGAGAGGAAGAGGGCGACGACTGCGCCGAAGGCGAGAAACGGCCCGAACGGCATCGCGGCGTAGCGCGCGGCGCCCCGGCTCCGAACGAGCAAGACGAGCGCGAACGCGGCCGCTGCGAAGGACCCGAGCAGCAAGGCCGTCATCACCGCGCCGCCGAGCCCTGCACCGAGCAGCAGGGCGAGCTTCACGTCGCCGAGGCCCAGGCCCCGGGGATATGCCAGGTGCAGGAGCAGCAATGCGAGCGAAGCACCGACCGACGCGAAGATCCACTCGGGAGCGCGGTCGGGAAAGAGCATCGTCTGCGCCGCGAGGACGGCGACGAACGAGGGCAGGACGACGCGGTTCGGAAGCCGTCGCTCCGCGATGTCGATCACCGACAGGAGCGACAGCGAGCCGAGGAAGACGGCAGCAACGGCAAACCGGCCGCTCATGCCGAAGCGGGCGAGGGCCAGCCCGACGACGGGCACCGTCACGGCGGCGGTGGCGAGAAACCGTCGCCGCGGGAGCCGCCGCAGCAGCGCTTCCAGCTCCAGGCGCAGCGTCGGCGCCGGGAAGGCCGGGGGAGCCTCTGCCGCGGGATCGGTGAACGACGCCATCCCCAGCCTCAGCCGGACGTGATCGGATCGGCGAGCTGCAGGCGCTCGCCTCGCCGGATTCCACGACGCCGGCTCTCGCCCGAGGCGAGCTCGAGGACCGCCTTTGCGCCGCGCCTCGCCGCCATCCTCCACGGCGGCATGTCGCTCACGA
This sequence comes from Gaiellaceae bacterium, assembly GCA_035758725.1. Taxonomy (GTDB): domain Bacteria; phylum Actinomycetota; class Thermoleophilia; order Gaiellales; family Gaiellaceae; genus JACDAN01. The sequence continues at coordinate 10,052 of DASTWB010000110.1, read as the reverse complement.
CGTCGACGACGACGAGATCTCGATCGAGGAACACGGCGTCGATCGGAAACCGCATGAAGCAGGTGTGGATTGCCGACGTTGGCCGGATCAGGAGTCCCTCGTCGCTGCCGAGCCCGGCGCGGCCGAGCAGGCCTCTGAGCCGTGTGACCGGCGTTTCGGCCACACCGCAGCGGGCGCAGACCGGCGCTCCGTCGGCGCGCACGAGTGCCCTCCGGCTCCTCTCCCCCATGGCGCTCACTCTCCCGCCGGAGGGTCGAGCGCAACACCGCCGCAAGGTCTAGTCGGACCAGCCCCCCGGAGAGTCAAGTCCGGCGCCGGCCGTCATATCGTCGCCGTAGTCGATGGCATCGGCCATCACACAAGGGGAGCGGCCCGCGAGAAGCGGGTCGCGGGAGCTGGCAAAGGGGGTGAAGAGGGGAATGCTGCGGATGTTCATTGGACTGCAGACGTGGATCGCGACGGCTCGTGATCGCGAGGAGGGCCAGGCGCTCGTGGAGTACGCGCTGATTCTGGCGCTCATCGCTGTCGTCAGCATCGCTGCGCTTACGGCACTTGGCACGAGCGTGAGGGATCAGCTGACCGCGATCGGCACTGCAATCGCCGGCGCATAAAGCGCCCAGCGGTCACAGCAACGGACTTGCCGCTCCCGCCTCCGGCTCGACGCCCGAGGCGGGAGCGGCGAGTCACACGAACGGCGACTGAACGAGGCGCCCGCCCGGGAAACCCAGCCGGCGCCCAGAGGAAGGAGGAGGTGTGGACTCGATCGTCAACCGCTTCACCCGCGTCACCCGAGAGGGCGAAGACGCGCGCGAAGGCGGACAGGCACTGGTCGAGTACGCGCTCATCCTCATGCTGATCGCCTTCGTCGCCTTCGCGTCACTCCAGGTGATCGGGACGAACGTCATCGGCGCCCTCACGGATGCCGCGTCGGGGTTCGGCGGTGCATGAGCACCCGCGCACCCAGTCTGCCGGTCTGCTGCGGCGTCTCTCACTCCGCGCCGGCTCCGAGGAGGGGGTGGCGCTCGTGGAATTCGCGCTGATCCTCCCGGTCCTCGCGCTGATGCTCTTCGCCATGCTCGACTTCGGCAAGGCCTTCAACTACTGGATCGACGAGACGCACCTCGCGAACGAGGGCGCGCGCTGGGCCGTGGTCAACAAGAACCCGGCCGCGAGCGGAACGCTCCAGTCGTACATCAGACAGCAGGCGAACACGCCGGAGCTCCGGAACGGGGGAACGACGTCCCTCGCCGACCCGGTGCGCGTCTGCATCGATTTTCCGAACGGGACGACGAACGTCGGGGACCCGGTCCGGGTGACGTTGACGGCCAACTATCGCTGGCTCGGCCTGATCACGTCGGAGACCAGCCTCACCCAGACAACGATCACCGGCTCGGCCACCTTGCGGCTCGAGGCCAAGCCCACGACCTACGCGGCGGGATGCGCGTGAACGGCCTGCATTCCGTCGGCCACTCGGTCGCCTCCGACCGAGGCGCGGTGCTGCCCTGGTTCGCGCTGTGGCTGCCCGTGCTCGTGCTGTTCCTGGTGTTCGTCGTCGACGTCGGCAACTGGTTCGAGCACAAGCGCCACCTGCAGCTGCAGGCAGACGCCGGCGCGCTCGCCGGCGGGGGCGTCTTCACGATCCCCTGCTCCGACGCGACGATCGAAGCAGCCGCGCGGAAGTACGCAGGCGATCCCAACGCGGCCGCCCCGTACAACATCCAGGTTCCGCCCACCAACTCCAGCAACGTCCACGTACTGATCAACTCGACGCAGTACTGGAACCAGGGCGGCACGGACAACAGCGACGGCGGCGGCCCCTGCGAGACGAAGATGGTCGACGTCAAGATCACCGAGGCGGACCTCCCGCTCTTCTTCGGGATCCCGGGACTGTTCACATCGGTCCCCGCGATCAACGCCCATGCCAGGGTTCAGATTCAGGAGCTGAGCTTCCTGGGCGGGGGCGCGCTTCCCATCGCCGTGCCGGACGTCGACCCGAGCCTGGCGAAGGCGACCTTCGTGGACGAGGAGACGGGCGCGGTGCTCGCGACGACGCCGCTCACGAACACGGGCGCCGCCAACGGCCTGTCGATCTGGGACAACACGGCCGCACCGGTCTCCGTGCCGATCTCGACGTCGAAGATCGGAGTACGGATCGCACTGAGCGGCAACGCCGCGTCAACGGCCTGCGGCGATCCGCTCGTCGACTGCTACGACACGGCGTCGGCCAACGGGATCGACTACATCCGAGGTTGGTCGAGCGCCGGAAGCGGCGCCCAGCCGAACCAGCCGCTCGCGCGCGACGTCCGGCTGATCCCGGGCACCTGCCAGGACCCCTACTTCTCGTCCGCCACCGCGACCTGCACGATCGGGGTCAGCGCCGTCGTCGACTTCGGCGGACTGCCGCCGGCGGACACGGCGGTGAACGCGACCGTCGACGGGACGACCAGGCAGCTCACCTACGACGCCGGGACCGGCAGGTGGATCTCGAGCGGCGCGAACTTCTTTGCGATTGCGCCCGCCGCCGGGCCGGTGAACGTGACGCTCGGGTGGGTCGAAAGGGCCGGAACCGTGAGCGGCCTCGGCACGTGCACGACGACCGGCGCCAACCCCTGCAAGGGGACGTTCGGCGTCGTCCAGCGCGCGTTCAGCGCCGACGAGACGAGGTCGGGCCCGATCAAGCTCGCGCAGGTCTGGGAGAACGGCCTCTTCTGGGCGAACTCGTTCGAGCGGGGAACGACCAAGCAGCTCGTGGTCAAGATCGGGCTGACGCCGAACCTCCAGAACGCGAAGGACGTGAACGACCCGGTCGTCACGCTCCGCGTCGTCGGCGGGAGCCGCAACCAGTCGCTCGACTGCGACCCCAACTACTCCAACCTCTACGAGGAGCTCGCGTTCGGGTGCCGGCCGGGCTACACGACCAACGCCGGCACCCCTTGTCCCGCGACGGCTCCGACGCTGTGGTCGACACCGCAGCCGTGGAACTGCGTCGCGATCCAGACCGGCAGCGCCACGAACCAGGTTCCCCGCGGGCTGAACCTTCGCATCCTCGGCAACGAGAAGCCGGCGACGTGCTCGTCGCCGAACAACTGGAGCCAGTTCCCGAACATCCCGGCCGGCGACCCGCGCGTTCTCAATGTCTTCATCACGCCGTTCGGATCCTTCGGCGGGTCCGGCAGCGGCGTCGTGCCGGTCGTGAAGCTCGGAACGTTCTACGTCACCGGCTGGACCGCGAGCGGCTCCGGCTTCAAGAACCCATGTGAGGGCAACGGCGACGACCCGGTCCCGGGAGGGGACGCCGGAAACATCGTCGGGCACTTCATCAAATACGTCTTCGGACTCAACAACGGCGGCGGCAGCACGCAGACGTGCAACTTCGACAGCTTCGGAAGCTGCATTGCCGTCCTGACGGAATAGGGAGGGAGGTCACAAATGCAACTCGTGCAGAAGATGCTGTCGACCCGGGGGGGAACGATCGCCCTCGGAGGAGTCGCCGCCGTCCTGGCAGCGTTCGTGCTGCTCCTGTACCTGAACCAGTACCGGAGCAGCGTCACGGCCGACAGCGAGCCCGTGACGGTTCTCGTCGCCAAGACCTTGATCGAGAAGGGGATGCCCGGCGACGTCGTCGGCCTCAACAGGCTCTTCCAGCGCGACGAGGCACCGCAGAGCCAGGTGAAGGACGGGGCGATCACGGATCCCTCGACGCTCCGCGGCCGCGTCGCGGTGGAGGACATCTACCCGGGCCAGCAGCTGACGGTCGCTGACTTCGCCGGGAGCACCGACGCGATCGGTGCGAAGCTCGCCGGCAGGCACCGCGCGATCGCGGTTCCGCTGGACGCGGCGCGTGGTCTGGTCGGAAAGGTCGAGCCCGGCGACCGCGTCGACGTGCTCGGGGGCTTCAACGTCCTCGGGAACGGCGCAGGAGGCCAGGGGCGGCCCGTCGTGAAGGTGATGATGCAGAACGCGCTCGTTCTGGACGCGCCGGCGGAGACCGCAGCGGGCCTCGCGGCGGCCAACCAGACGGCCAACATCGTCCTCCGGGTCAACCGCAACCAGGCGACCGAGATCGCCTGGGCGGTCGACAACGGCAAGGTGTGGCTCGTGCTGCGGCCTCGTGCCGGTGCGCCACCGAGCAGGCCGGGCGTCGCGACCGCGGAGAGCGTCCTGACGGGCGTCCCGCCGGTCGTGGTGTACGGGAAGGTTCGGAAGCTCCTCGGAGGGCGATGATGAAGGTCAAGACACTCATCGCCCTCGACGGCGGCGTCGACCGCACTGCGGTCGAGGCCGCCCTCCCCGAGGGGTCCGACATCCAGGTCGTCGCGCTCGTCGACGGGTTGGAGGAGAGCTGGACCGCGCTCCAGGAGACGGCGATCGACCTCGTCGTGATCGCGTGCGGCGGCTACTCCGAGCGGGCGCTCGTCTTCATCGACGGCGCCGTCAAGCAGCGTGCGGACCGTCCGGTCGTCGTGCTCTGCGAGAGCTCGCCGAACGGGTTCGTGCGGCGGGTGTTCGAGGCCGGCGCCGACGACATCATCACCCTGCCCGAGGAGCCGGGAAACGTGCTCTTCGCGCTCGAGAAGGCAGTCGCGCGGAAGCAGGGCGCGTCGGTCGCGACGGGAGTCGCACTGGCGCCGATGATCTGCGTGCTCGGGCCGAAGGGGGGTACGGGCAAGACGCTGACCTCGTGCAACCTCGGCGTCAGCCTCGCCCAGGACGGCCACAAGGTCGCGATCGTCGATCTCGACCTGCAGTTCGGCGACGTCGGTCTCGCGCTCGGCCTCGCTCCGCAGCGGACGATCTACGATCTCGCGAAAGCGGGCGGTTCGCTCGACGCGGAGAAGATCGAGGGCTTCCTTGTCCCGCACCAGTCGGGCGTCCGCGTGCTCATGGCGCCGACTCGGCCAGATCAGGCGAGTGCGGTCACGGTCGAGTTTCTCCGGGACGTCTATGCGGCCCTGCGGGCGGCGAACGACTTCGTGATCGTCGACACGCCGCCCGGCTTCACGCCCGAGGTCATCGCGTCGATCGACAGCTCGTCGCACGTCTGCATGGTCGGGATGCTCGACTCGCTCTCGCTCAAGAACACGAAGCTCGGGCTGGAGACGCTCGAGCTGATGGGCTACGAGCGGGAGCGCGTCCAGATCCTCCTGAACCGCGCCGACAGCCGCGTCGGGATCAGCCAGGACGAGGTCGTCGCGATCATCGGGACCTCGCCCGACATCTTCGTGCCGAGTGACCGGGACATCCCCTGCTCGGTGAACGAGGGGATCCCTGTCGTCGCGGCGCGAGGGCGGTCCGAGGCCGCGCGGGCGTTTCGCTCGCTCGCGCAGCTCTATCTCAACGGCAACGGGGCGGCGTCGACGAACGGCCGGCGCGCCGGCCTCCTGAGGAGGAAGAAGTAATGGACCTCCAGGAACGACTGTCGGCCGCGCGCCCCGCCGCCCCGGCGACGCGCGGGCCCGATCCCTTCTCGGAGCTCAAGAACCGCATCCACCTCGCCGTGATCGGCGAGCTCGGTCCTCAGCTCTTCAACACGAACATGGACCCGAACGGGCTGCGGGAACGGGTCACGAACGACATCAAGGCGCAGCTCGGCCAGGAGGCGGGGTTGTCGCGGGACGACCGGGACGGGCTGGCCGCGGAGATCGCCGACGACATCCTCGGCCACGGCCCGCTCGAGCGCCTGCTGGCCGACGACAGCATCACGGAGATCATGGTCAACGGGCCGTTCGAGGTCTGGGTGGAGCGCCAGGGCCGTCTCTACGAGACGACGGTCCGGTTCACCGACGAGTCGCACCTGCGCCGGATCATCAACAAGATCGTCGCGCAGGTGGGTCGGCGGATCGACGAGGCGACCCCGCTCGTCGACGCCCGTCTTCCCGACGGCAGCCGCGTGAACGCCGTCATCCCACCGCTTTCTCTGAGCGGTCCGATCGTGACGATCCGCAAGTTCAGCAAGAAGCGCCTGACCATGGAGGACATGATCAATCTCGGGACGCTGAGCACCGAGACCGGCGAGTTCCTGCAGCGCTGCATCCTCGCCGAGCTCAACATCCTGATCTCCGGCGGCACGGGCTCGGGAAAGACGACGCTCCTCAACGCGCTCTCCACGGCGATTCCCGACGCGGACCGCATCGTCACGATCGAGGACGCCGCCGAGCTGCGGCTCAACCAGCGCCACGTGCTCCGGCTCGAGGCACGGCCGAAGAACATCGAGGGTGAGGGCGAGATCGCGATCCGGACGCTCGTGCGGAACTCGCTGCGCATGCGCCCCGATCGCATCATCGTGGGCGAGGTCCGTGGCGCCGAGGCCCTGGACATGCTCCAGGCGATGAACACGGGCCACGACGGCTCGCTCAGCACGATCCACTCGAACTCCCCGCGGGACGCGCTCGCCCGGATCGAGACGATGGTCTTGATGACGGGCTACGACCTGCCTGTCCGCGCGATCCGCGGCCAGGTGGCCTCCGCGCTCGACCTGATCGTCCACCTCGAACGCCTCGAGGACGGCTCCCGCCGGGTCACCGCCATCACGGAGGTGCAGCGGATGGAGTCGGACGTGATCACCCTCCAGGACATCTTCGAGTTCAAGGTCGAGCGCATCACGCCCGACCGGGTCGTCATCGGCGCGTGCATGCCGACCGGACTGCGCCCCTCCTTCCTGCACAAGTTCGAGAAGCGGGGCGTCGTGCTTCCCGTCAGCCTCTTCACCAACAACGGGCCGAACCCCGACTTCGGACGGGCGGCGGCAGCCCGATGAGAATCGGCCCGAAGCACGCGCTCGCGGCGCTCGCGGTGGCCGCGGCTGCCTGGCTCGCTCCCTCCGCCACTGCCGGCGACCACCTTCGCCTCGTCGAGGCCGGAAGGGCCGACTTCCCGAAGCGGGCGTTCGTGCTCACGCTTCCCGGAAAGCGGTCGCTCACGGCCAGCGACGTGCGGGTGCTCGAGAACGGCGAGCCCGTCTCCGACGTCTCGCTGGCGCCGGCCGGCTCGACCGGCGGCGAGGACTCCGGGGTCGTGCTCGTCCTCGACGCGAGCAAGAGCATGCGCGGGCAGGCGATTCGCGACGCCGTCTCGGCCGCGCGCGTGTTCGCCGAGCGCCGGCCACCCAACCAGCACATGGGGATCGTCGCGTTCAACAACCGCGCGTCCGTGCTGCTGCCGCTGACGAACGACGACGACGCCATCGCCGATGCGCTGGCGAAGCCGCCACGCCTCGCGGCAGGAACCCACCTCTACGACGGCGTCGACACGGCCCTCGCGGCCCTCGCCGAGTCGGACGTCTCGGTCGGGACGGTGATCGTGCTCTCCGACGGGGCCGACACGGGAAGCAGCACGAGCGCCGCGGCAGTCGCCGCAGAGGCCCGAAAGGCCCGTGTCCGGGTCTTCACCGTCGGCATTCGCTCGCCCCAGTTCAGTCCAAGGCCCCTCAAGAGGCTGGGCGCCGGGACCTCGGCGGCGTACGCCGAAGCCACCTCCTCGGGGGACCTGGCACGCGTCTATGCAGAGCTCGGGGCCCGGCTCGCGAACGAGTACGTCCTCACGTACCGGTCCGCGGTGGGAGCGAATCGACGCGTGCGGGTGGCCGTCCGGGTGGTCGGCGTCCCCGGCCTCGCGGTCAGCGGCTACACGACGCCGCGCACAGAGGCGTCCGCGTCGGGGCCCTTCCACCAGTCGGCCCTGAACCGCGTCCTGCAGTCCCCGCTGACGATGCTCGCCGTCGCGTTGCTCATCGCCGGGCTCCTTGCGTTCACGGTGTTCTCACTGGTCGTCCCCCGGCGGCGGACGCTCCGTACGCGGATGGCGGAGTTCGTCTCCCTCCGCACGCCCACCGTCGAGGGCGGCGAGGCTCCAGGCCGTGCGGCCAGCCGCGTGCTGGTCGGCGCCGAGCGCTCGCTCGAGGGGACGAAGTGGTGGAATCGCTTCAAGGAGACGCTCGAGCTGGCGGAGATCCGCATGTCCGCCACGCGGATCGCGTTGTGGACGCTCGCGGCCACCCTCCTCGCGATGTGGCTGGTCGTCCTCGTTCTCGGCTCGCCCATCTTCGCGGTCATCGGGCTCGCGGTCCCGTTCGTCGTCCGGTCCCTGATCTATCGGAAGCTCGAACGGAGGCGGAAGCAGTTCGGCGAGCAGCTCCCGGACAACCTTCAGGTGCTCGCGTCGGCGCTTCGCGCCGGGCACAGCTTCGTCGGCGCGCTCTCCGTCGTCATCGACGACGCGGACGAGCCGTCGCGGTCGGAGTTCCGCCGGGTGGTCGCCGACGAGCAGCTCGGCGTGCCGCTCGAAGATGCGATCCGGTCCGTCGTCAGGCGAATGGACAACGAGGACCTGGAGCAGGTCGCCCTCGTGGCGGCGCTCCAGCGTCAGACGGGCGGCAACATGGCCGAGGTCCTCGAGCGCGTCACCGACACGATCCGCGAGCGCTTCGAGCTCCGGCGGATGGTGCAGACGCTGACCGCCCAGGGGCGGATGTCGCGCTGGATCGTCTCGGCGCTTCCGGTCGTCCTGCTCGTGGCGATCTCGATCATCAACCCCGAGTACATCCAGCCCCTGTTCAGGTCGACGGGCGGCCGCCTCGCGCTGATGCTCGCGGCCGCGATGCTCGTCGCCGGGTCGTTGGTCATCAAGAAGATCGTGAACATCAAGGTCTAGGGAGGCGCCGTGCTGCTCTTGTTCGTGATGGGTCTCGTGCTGTGCGGCGTGTCGGTCGTGCTCGTCGCGCGTGCTGCGGTGATGCCGAGGCTACGGGCGTCGGAGACGCTCGGCCGGATCGGCTCGTACGGGTTCACGTCGAGACAGCTCGAGGAGGCGGGACCGGGTCCCGCCCGGACCGCGTTGGACGGCGTCGCCGCGAGCGTCGGGGGCCTCGCCGGGCGCCTGGCCGGGTTCCGGGAGGCCTCCGTGCGGCGCTCCCTCGTCGCCGCCGGCATCTACGGGCTCGCGCCGCGGAAGTTCGTGGGCTACCGGATCCTCTGCGCACTCGCCGTGCCGACGGTCTGGCTGTGGCTCTCGTCGACCGCGGGGTATCCGGCGTTGCTGGCCGTCACCGGCGCATTCCTCGGGCTCCTCATCGGTTGGACCGCACCGATGTCGATCGTCCGGCGGCGGACACGGGCTCGGGTGGAGACGATCGACTACGAGCTTCCGAACCTCATCGACCTGCTCGTCGTCACCGTCGAGGCGGGCCTCGGCTTCACGGGATCGCTTCAGCTCGCGGCGGAGAGATTCACCGGCCCGCTGGGTGAGGAGCTGCGGCTGACGCTCCAGGAGCAGAACATGGGCCTGTCGACGAACGAGGCGCTCAGGAACCTCCTCGACCGTTGCGACACGCCGCTGATGCGCTCGTTCGTCAGGTCCGTCCTCCAGGGCGAGACCCTCGGCGTCTCCATCGGCCAGATCATGCGCGACCTCGCCGTCGACATGCGCAAGCGCCGGCGGCAAGCGGCCGAAGAGCGCGCACAGAAGGCGCCGATCAAGCTCCTGTTCCCGCTCGTCTTCCTGATCTTTCCCGCGATGTTCGTGGTCCTGCTGGGGCCCGCCGTGTCCTATTTCCTCGAAGCCTTTGGAGGTTGAGTCGTGAGTCGTTGGATCGTCGCCGGGGTCCTCACGCTTCTTGCCGTCGGCAGCCTCGCTGCCGCGGTGGAAGCCTGGGGCGACGTACTCGCAGACCCGAGCCTGGACGCCTTCGGGGTCGCCGGGTTCGTGCTGCTTCGTACCGCCGTGCTCTTCGCCGTCAGCGTCTGCGTCTTCGTGCGCGCGGAGCCGAGGCGCCATGCGCGAGAGCCCATCGCCTTCGTCGCCTGCGCCGCCGCGCTCGCCGCGGTGCCGCTGCTGGAGAGGCCACCGGAGACCGCACAGACTTCGCTCGTCGTCGCGGGTGACCTCGTCGCACTGGCCGCGTGGACGTGGCTGTTCGTCTCGTTCCTTGCGTTGGGACGGTGCTTCGGGCTCCTTCCGGAGGCCCGCGGGCTCGTGACGCGCGGCCCCTATCGGCTCGTGCGGCATCCCGTCTATCTCGGCGAGTTCGCCGCCGTCGGCGGGCTGGTTCTCGCGTC
>DASTWB010000069.1:0-4388 GCA_035758725.1 Gaiellaceae bacterium | reverse complement strand
CTCGGGGATCTCGAGCGAGCTCCAGCGCTCGTCGCCCTTGAAGACGTCGGCGTACGTGCGGGTGAACATGGCGCCCTCGACGGCCGATGCGATCGTCCGCGAGATCTCGTCCGCGCTCGGCCAGATGTCCGAGAGGTACACGTCCTCGCCGTCGCTGCCCTGGCCGAGCGGCTCGCTCGTCAGGTCGACGTCCATCCGCCCGGCGAGCGCGTAGGCGACGACGAGCGGGGGAGAGGCGAGGTAGTTCGCCTTCACCTCGGGGTGGATGCGCGCCTCGAAGTTCCGGTTGCCCGAGAGGACCGAGCAGACGACCAGGTCGCCCTCGGCGACCGCCGCCGAGATCGGCTCGGGCAGGGGACCGGAGTTCCCGATGCACGTCGTGCAGCCGTAGCCGACCGTGTAGAACCCGAGCTCCTCGAGGTACGGGGTCAGCCCCGCGCGCTCGTAGTACTCCGTCACGACCTTCGAGCCGGGGGCGAGGCTCGACTTGACCCAGGGCTTGCGCGTGAGGCCGCGCTCCGCGGCCTTCTTCGCGAGCAGTCCGGCCGCGAGCATGACGCTCGGGTTCGACGTGTTCGTGCAGCTCGTGATGGCCGCGATCACGACGGCGCCGTGCTCCAGCTCGAACCGCTCGCCGTCGAGGCTGACCGGCACCGACTGTGCGCGCTCAGCGACGACCACGTCGGGAACGGCGACCGGCTCGGGCATCGCCATCGGCTTGTGTCCGGGCGTGGCGTCGGCCGCCGGATCGCTGGCCGGGAACGACTCGGCCACAGCCTCGTCGTGCCTGTTGCCGTAGTCGACGCCGAAAGTCTCGAGCGCGGACAGGAACGACCGCTTGGCGTCGGTCAGCGGGACGCGGTCCTGGGGGCGCCGTGGGCCGGCGAGGCTCGGCTCCACGTCCGCCAGGTCGAGCTCGACGACCTGCGAGTAGGTCGGATCGTGGTCCGGCTCGTGCCAGAGGAGGTTTTCCTTGCAGTAGGCCTCGACGAGCGCGATCCGCTCCTCCGGACGGCCGGTCAGCCGCAGGTAGTCGAGCGTCACCTGGTCGACAGGGAAGAACCCGCACGTCGCGCCGTACTCCGGGGACATGTTCCCGATCGTGGCCCGGTCGGCGAGCGGGAGGTTCGAGACGCCGGCCCCGAAGTACTCGACGAACTTCCCGACCACACCGGTCTGCCGCAGGATCTGGGTGACGGTGAGGACGAGGTCCGTCGCGGTCGCGCCTTCCCGCAGCGAGCCGGTCAGCCGGAAGCCGACGACCTGCGGGACGAGCATCGAGACGGACTCGCCGAGCATCGCCGCCTCGGCCTCGATCCCGCCGACGCCCCAGCCGAGCACGCCGAGGCCGTTGATCATCGTCGTGTGGGAGTCGGTGCCGAGGAGGGTGTCCGGGAAGGCCTGGCCGTTTCTGGACTCGACGACCCGGCCGAGGTATTCGAGGTTCACCTGGTGGACGATTCCGGTCTCGGGCGGGACGACCTTGAGGTCGTCGAACGCCTGCTGGCCCCAGCGGAGGAAGGCATAGCGCTCGCGGTTCCGCTCGTACTCGCGGTCGGTGTTGACGCGGATCGCCATGCGGTTCGCGAAGGCGTCGACCTGGACAGAGTGGTCGATGACGAGCTCGGCCGGGAGCTGCGGGTTGGTCTTCGCCGCGTCGCCGCCGAGATCGTGCATCGCGTGCCGCATCGCGGCGAGGTCGACGATCGCCGGGACCCCCGTGAAGTCCTGGTGGATGACCCGGGCCGGCCTGAAGGAGATCTCGCGGGAGGGCTCGTCCTTCGCGCCCCACTCGGCGACCGCCTCGACGTGCTCCGCCGTGGAGGTTCGCAGGACGTTCTCGAGCAGGATCTTCAGCGTGTACGGCAGCCGCTCGACGTCGTAGCGCTCCTGGAGCGGCGCCAGGCGGAAGATCTCGTAGCTCTCGCCCCCGACGTCGAGCGTCGAGCGTGCTCCGAATGGATCGGCGGCGGCCACGCCTCGATTCTAGGCGGCGGGCTCCAACTCGGGCCCCGGCCGTCCCGGCCGTGTCCTGGGGTCAGACCCCGGGCCGTGTCCAGGTGGGACGGATCGAGGAACGGAGATCGCTGCCGCCACGCGGCGGAACCCCTGCACGCGCCGGACACACGTGGCTGCGAGGGCCGTGTCCCGGGGTCTGACCCCATGGCACGCCCCTCGGAGGCATGCTCCTCGCCGTATCAGACGCGCGCTCTTAGGCCGCGTCGAGGGCGCGCGGGAGCTCGGGCTGCGCCTCGGCCGCTTCGACCTCGGCGGGCTCCCACTCCGTCGCGCGCTCGAGGCTCGTCCCGAGCCGCTCGAGGCGGCGGTCGGCCTCGCTGTACTTCGTCTGCGCGTTCGCGATGTGCTTCCCGACGACCTCGAAGTCGCCGTGGAAGCGCTCGAAGTCCTTCGCGATCTGGGCGCAGAACGCCATCACGTCCTGGGCGTGGCGCTCGATCTGCAGCGCGCGCAGTCCCTGCGTGACCATCACGAGGTACGCGTGGAACGTGCTCGGCGACACGGGGAACACCCGCTTCGACAGCGCGTATGAGGAGAGCGCCCCGGTCTTGCCGCAGACGAGCTCGTAGTAGACCGACTCGGACGGCAGGTACATGAAGGCGAAGTCGAAGGTGCCTTCCGCGGGGCGGATGTACTTGGAGGCGATCGCGTCGATGTGGCCCTTGACGTCACGAGCGAACGCCTTCTCGTGCAGCTCGCGCTCGCCGTCGTCCTCCGCGTTCACGAGCCGCTCGAAGTTGTCGAGCGGGAACTTCGCGTCCACCGAGAGCAGCTTGTCGACCCGCACCACGGCGTCCACCCGCTCGCCCGAACGGAACGTGTGCTGGATGCGGTACGCGTCCGCGGGAAGCATGTCGCGGAGGAGGTTGGCGAGCAGGATCTCCCCGACGCCGCCGCGCGCCTTCGGCGGCCGCAGCGCCTGCTCGAGCCGACCGAGGTCGGACGCCTTCTGGAGCATCTGCGCCGCCGTTCCGTCGAGCTTGCTGAGACGGTCGACGATCTGGGTGGCCGTCTGGCCGGCGCTCTGCTGGCTCGAGAACAGCCGCGTGTCGAGTCCCTCCAGCCGCCGGTCGAAGCCCTCGTGCACCTCGGACAGCCGCCGGTCGAGGCGCTCCTCGACCGACCCCAGCCGGGCCTCGATCAGCTCGCGGATCGTGCGCACGACGACGGTGCCGGCGATCACGACGGCAGCGGCCAGGCCGAGGGTCAGCAATGCAGTGCCCATAGGACCTAGAAACGCTAGAGATAGGGTCGGACGGAGCGGCCGAGGCCGCCCCACCCGGGATCAGTCGTTGCGCTCGGCGCGGTGCTCGGCGGCCTCCTCACGGGCCTCCTGCGCCATATCCTCGGCCTGGTCGGCGCGGGATTCGGCCGCGCCCTCCGCCTCCTGGTGGGCGCCCTCGCGGCGCATCTCCGGGCTGTCGGTGAGATCGCCCGCAGCCTGCTTCCCGCGGCCCAGCAGCTTGTCGAGAAAACTCATCTCTCTCCTTCGGTCGTTGGCGGCCAGTCCGGAGTATGGGTGATCGCGTGCTTCCATGCGTACCGCCCGAGTTCCCGACGGGCATCTCCCCGGGTCAACGGCCGCCGCCGCTACCATCATCGCGCTGATGGCCAGGAAGGTCAGGACACCACCGCCGCCGAAACGGGCGGTGCAGGCGCCCAAGCTGCGCACGACGCCGCGCGACGACAGCCGGAACCGGAAGATCCTGTACGCGATCGGGGCGTCCGGCTTCCTGATGCTCGCGCTCGTGGTGGGCTTCTTCGTGCTCGCCGGGAACGGGAACGGCAACAGCAGCGAGAGCGCGATCGAGACGCTTCGGGCGGCCGGGTGGACGTACCAGCACACGAAGTCGCAGGGCCGCCAGCACGTGCCCGGCCACACGAAGAGCTTCAAGTACAACACCGTCCCCGGCACGAGCGGCGAGCACTCGAACCAGACGGTCATCTACGGGGCCTACGACGAGCCCATCTCCGAGCTCAACTACGTCCACAACCTCGAGCACGGCGCGGTCGGGATGTTCTACGGGCCCGGCGTCCCGCAGGAGACGATCACCGCGATGCAGGAGTACTACGCCAAGGATCCGAACGGTCTGATCCTCGCGCCCGACCCCCGGCTCGGCGACCAGGTCGCCCTCACGGCGTGGACGCAGATCGCGAAGGGCAAGAACTTCACCGACGAGGTCGCCGACGCGTTCGTGAAGGCCTTCGGCTTCAAGGGCCCGGAGTCGTGCAAGAACGACATCGAGCAGGGCTGCTTCCGCCGCTCGAACATGGAGCCGAGCAACGCCTAGACGGGGCTATCCTGCCCCCGCCGGGGTGGCGAAACTGGCTATACGCGGCTGACTTAAAATCAGCTGTCCCCCAACGGG
>DASTWB010000055.1:0-2421 GCA_035758725.1 Gaiellaceae bacterium | reverse complement strand
TCTCTCGCCTCGGCCATACGATCGGGCGCGCAGGGCGTCAAGATCTCCTGTGGCGGCCGGCTCGGCGGCGGCGAGATGTCGCGCAAGGAGACCTACTCCGAGGGCCGGGTGCCGCTCCACACGTTGCGAGCCGACATCGATTACGGCTTCGCGGAGGCGAAGACGACGTTCGGTCGCATCGGCGTCAAGGTCTGGATCAACAAGGGCGAGATCATGCCGGAGGGCTTCGAGACGGTCGACGGCCGTCGCGACGCCCGGCTCGGCGACCAGGACACCGCCCGCCGCCGGGGCGGCAAGACCGAGGGTCTGTCCGCCTCCCGCGAAGGTGGCCGGCGAGGCAGCGGCGACCGCGAGGGCCTCGGTCCCGTCCGCGACCGTCGTCCGCGCCGTGGGCGCCGCGGCGGCGCCGGCGGGCAGGGGCGCGGCGCACGGCAGGACAACGTCGAGCGCCCGCGCACCGACGAGCAGGCCACGACCGCGCAGGGCCGCGACCTCCCCGAGGTCGAGCCGGAGACGCCGACGACCCCCGAGGCGGTCGCGGAGGCGCCCGAGTCGACGACGCCCAAGGCGCAACAGGAGGACCCGACCAAGCTCGACCAGTCCGGCGACGAGTCGGCGGAGAAGACGGACAACTAGATGCTCCTTCCCAAGAAGACGAAGTTCCGGAAGGTCCAGCGCGGCCGCCGCCGCGGGCAGGCCAAGGGCCAGACCGCGGTCCAGTACGGCGACTTCGGGATCAAGGCGCTCGAGGCCGGCTGGGTCACCAACCGCCAGATCGAGGCCGCCCGAATCGCGATGACCAGGAAGATCAAGCGAGGCGGCAAGGTCTGGATCAACGTCTTCCCGGACAAGCCGGTGACGCAGAAGCCCGCCGAGACCCGCATGGGCTCGGGCAAGGGCTCGCCCGAGCACTGGGTCTGCGTCGTCAAGCCCGGCCGAGTGATGTTCGAGCTCGCCGGCGTTCCCGAGCCGCTCGCCAAGGAAGCGCTGCGGCTCGCCGGCACCAAGCTTCCCGTCAAGACGAAATTCGTGAAGAGAGAGGCGAACCTCTTTGAAGGCTAAGCAGCTTCGAGACATGACCGACGACGAGCTCGAGCGGGCGCTGTCCGAGCGCCGCCAGGAGCTCTTCAACCTGCGCTTCCAGTCCGCGACGGGAGCGCTCGACAACCCTGCCCGCCTGAAGCTGGCGAAGCGGGAGATCGCGCGCATCCTGACCGTCCGGGTCGAGCGCGAGGGGAACGCAGCAGGGGGTGAGAGCTGATGGCGGACGAGGAGCAGAACGAGCAGCAGCAAGCCGAGGAGGCCGAGCAGACGGCCGAGGAGGCTCCGCCGGTCGAGGTCGAAGCGTCCGAGACCCCGTCCGAGCCCCAGCCCGAGGCTCCTCCGGAGGAGCCCGGCCCGCCCGTGCCCGAGCCCACTGCTCCCGAGCCCACGCCCGAGCCGGCCCCCGAGCCGATCGCCGAGGCCGAGCCGGAGGCTGCGGCCGCCGAGGCCTCTCCGGAGCCCGAGGCACAGGCGGCCGAGGACGCCCCTGCCGAGGAAGCGGAGGCCGCAGAGGAGACCGGCGACACGGGTGCGGAGCAGGAGCCTGCCGCGCCGGCCGCGCGCGTGAAGCAGAAGCGCAAGCGCGTCCCGCGCAGCGAGCGCCGCCAGCGCCCGAAGACGCGTGAGCAGGCGACCGAGCGCAAGCCGATCGCGCGGCTGCCCAAGCCCGAGCACGAGCGCGGGCGGCGCCAGGAGCGCCGGGGCGTCGTCGTCTCGGCCGCGATGGACAAGACGATCGTCGTCCGCGTGGACGTCGTGAAGGCACATCCGAAGTACAAGAAGGTCGTCCGCCGCTCGCAGCGCTTCCACGCCCACGACGAGCAGAACCAGGCGAAGGCCGGGGACGTCGTCCGGATCGTGGAGACGCGGCCGCTGTCGAAGACGAAGAACTGGCGGCTCGCAGAGATCGTCGAGGTGGCTCAGTAGCCGTGATCCAGCAGGAGTCGAGACTCAGGGTGGCGGACAACACGGGAGCGCGCGAGCTCCTGTGCATCCGCGTGCTCGGCGGCTCGAAGCGCCGCTATGCCCGCGTCGGCGACATCATCGTCGGGACCGTCAAGACGGCGACGCCGCAGGGCGCAGTCCGCAAGGGCGAGGTCGTCCGCGCAGTCGTCGTCCGGACGAAGAAGCCCTACGGTCGTGACGACGGCACCTCGATCGCATTCGACGAGAACGCCGCCGTGATCATCGACGCGCAGTCGAACCCGCGCGGCACCCGCATCTTCGGCCCGGTCGCCCGCGAGCTGCGCGAGAAGAACTTCATGAAGATCGTCTCGCTCGCGCCGGAGGTTCTCTGATGTCCCAAACGATGAAGGTCAGGAAGGGCGACGTCGTCCAGGTGCTGAGCGGCAAGGACCGCGGCAAGCAGGGCCGCGT
>DASTWB010000032.1:0-11634 GCA_035758725.1 Gaiellaceae bacterium | reverse complement strand
GCGATCCGGACGTCCTCGTCCGTGAACCTGGGATCCACGTGTTGCTTGTCCTGCGCGACGATGACGCCGATGGCTCGGTCGCGCACCATCAGCGGCACGAAGAGTCCGGTGCGGGCTCCCATGTAGCGCGCGGCCTGCTGCTCCACCTCGGGGTCGTCGATCAGCGAGTCGACGCGCTCGCTCCGGCGCCGCTCGAGCACCCGGGCGGTCTTCGACCTCGTCGGATCGAGCTTCAGTCCGACGTACTTGTCGGCATCCTCGCCCGCGACCGTCTGGACCGAGGCTTCGCCGTCGGGCCCCGGCATCGCGATGAAGACCAGCCGCGCGTCGATCAGCTCCCGCAGACGCGTGGCCACGAGCTCGAGCAGGCGGGGGAGCTCGATCTCGGTCGCG
This sequence comes from Gaiellaceae bacterium, assembly GCA_035758725.1. Taxonomy (GTDB): domain Bacteria; phylum Actinomycetota; class Thermoleophilia; order Gaiellales; family Gaiellaceae; genus JACDAN01. The sequence goes on along the minus strand of DASTWB010000032.1, from coordinate 11,241 downwards.
AGCGCGTTTCCGACCTCGGCGAGGTACTGCAACTGGTCGCCCCACCGCGTCGCAGACTCGTAGAGGCGCGCGTTCTCGATGGCGACGGCGGCCTGGGCCGCGAGCAGCTGAACGAGCTCCTCGTCCTCGTCCGTGAAGTCCTGGCCGCCTGCCTTCTCGGTGAGGTAGAGATTCCCGTACGCCACCCCTCGCAGGAGGATCGGAACGCCGAGGAAGCCCTTCATCTGCGGGTGGCCCGGCGGAAAGCCGACCGAGCGCGGATCCGTTCCGATGTCGGTGAGGCGCAGAGGCTCGGCGTCGGTGATCAGCACGCCGAGGATCCCGCGGCCCCGCGGCAGGTCCCCGATGCGCCGGACGGTCTCCTCGTCGACCCCGGTGACGACGAAGTTCTCGAGGCCGGTCCCGCTCTTGTCGATCACGCCGAGGGCGGCGTACTTCGCCTCGGTCAGCTCGGCGGCGGCCTCGACGATGCGCTGGAGGACCGCCTCGATCGAAAGCTCGGAGGTCACGGCGATCGAGGCGTCGAGGACGGCCCGGAGGCGCATCTCGTCGGTGCGTTGCACGCCTGAATCGTACGGTGGCGCCAGGTCGCCCGAAAGCGGAGGCTCAGTGGTTTGCCGCCGGGACGATCAGCAGGAGCGCGGATGGAGCGGCGGAACGGCGGACGTACCCTCGAGACATGGAGCTGCTCCGCCTGCACGGCGGCAGGCACTACAGTCGGCCCGATCGCAGGCCGTTGAAGACGTCAAAGAGGAGGAGACCATCGAGGCGATCGCGCTCATTGCCCGCCTGAAGCCCGGCGCGGAGTCACGGGCCGCCGAGCTCATCAAGTCGGGACCGCCGTTCGACCCGCCGGCCCTCGGGCTCACCGGCCACCGCGTCTTCCTGTCCGCCGGCGAGGCCGTCTTCCTGTTCGAGGGCCACGAGGTCGAGTGGATGCTGGACGACCTGGTCTCCGACCCGAATGCCTGGCAGACCCACGAGGCGCTGGATGCCTGGCGGCCGCTGATCGAGTTCCCGCCGCGGATCGCCAGGGAGGCCTACGCCTGGGAGCAGGAGTGACCGCCGCGCCGGCGCGCCGCCGGGCTCTGCCCGGGCGCGGCCGGCGGCCGCATCCGGCGCTCGACCGCCGTTTCGAGGCCGTCGTCTTCGACTGGGACGGGACGGCCGTCCCGGACCGCGAAGCCGACGCTGGTGAGCTGCGCGGGCTCGTCGAGGAGCTCTGCGCGCTCGGTCTCGACCTCGCCGTGATCACGGGGACGCACGTCGGCAACGTCGACGGCCAGCTGCGCGCCCGTCCGGCCGGGCCGGGACGCCTGCACTTCCTCGTCAACCGCGGCTCGGAGGTCTTCCGGGCGGACGAGGACGGACTGCACCTCCTCCTCGCGCGCGAGGCGACCGCCGAGGAGAACGCCGCGCTCGACAGAGCGGCGGCCGCGACCGTCGGCGCCCTGTCGCTGCGCGGGCTCGAGGCAGAGATCGTGTCCGAGCGGCTGAACCGGCGGAAGATCGACCTGATCCCGGATTGGGTCGACCCGCCCAAGGCGGAGATCGACGAGCTCCTCCGGGCCGTCGAGTCGCGCCTCTTCGACGCCGGGGTCGGAGGCCTTCGGGCGGCCGTCGAGCTCGCCGTCGCCGCGGCCCGCGACGAGGGCATCCCCGACCCCCGTGTGACGAGCGACGCGAAGCACGTCGAGATCGGCCTCACGGACAAGTCCGACTCCGCGCGCTGGAACGTCGAGCATCTCCGGCGGCGGGGCATTGCACCCGGCCAGGTCCTGATCGCCGGCGACGAGTTCGGGCCGCTCGGTGGGCTGATCGGCAGCGACTCCTACCTCCTGGTCGAGGAGGCCGAGCGCGCCACGGCGATCTCCGTGGGCGTCGAGCCGACCGGCGTCCCCGGCGGTGTGCTCTCCGTCCCGGGAGGACCCGAGGTGTTCCTCGCTCTCCTCGCCGACCAGCGCGACCGGCGCCGCCGCCGTGACGTCCCCGACGTCGACCGGGACCCCGCCTGGACGATCGAGATCGAGGGCGTCGACCGGCGGCTCGAGCGCACGCACGAGTCGCTCCTGACGCTCGCCGACGGCCGGCTCGGAACGCGCGGCGCGCCGCTCACCGGCGACGGCGCCACGACGCCGGGGGTCCTCTTCGCCGGCGTCTACGACGGAGTGGGACCAGCCGCCGAGCTCGCCCGGAGCCCGGACTGGGCGCGGGTTCAGTCGAGCCTGCGGCTGCGCCCGCGCCGCCGGACGCTCGACCTGCACACGGGCCTCCTCCGAGAGGAGGGCATGCTGACGTCGCTCCGCTTCTCCTCGCTCCACCGCCCCGGAACCGTCGCTCTTCGGGCCACCGGCAAGGCCGACGCCCTCCCGCGGAGCCGTCGGCGTGTGGTCGGCCGGCAGGTCGCCGCCGCGCTCCTCGACCGGCGCAGAGGCAGGGTGTTCGAGCGGATCGGCGGCTACGACCCAGACCGGGAGGCGGCCGCGGCGGCGCTCGCCGACGCGGAGCGCGCCGGCTTCGAGCGGCTGCTCTCGGAGCACAGGGAGGCCTGGGGCGGACGCTGGGCCGAGGCCGACGTCGTCATCGACGGCGACGACGAGCTCCAGCTGGCCGTCCGCTTCGCGCTCTTCCACCTGATGGCGTCGGTCGCAGACTCAGGCGAGGCAGGGGTCGGCGCGCGCGGCCTCTCCGGGAACGCATACCGCGGTCATGTCTTCTGGGACAGCGACGTCTTCGTGCTCCCGTTCCTGGCGGCGACCCACCCGCCCGCTGCGAGGGCGATGCTGGAGTACCGGGTCCGGCGTCTCCCGGCCGCCCGTGCCGCGGCCGCCGCGCTCGGCCGAGAAGGCGCGAGGTTCCCGTGGGAGTCGGCCCTCGACGGCACCGACGTGACGCCGGCATCGATCCGGCTGCCGTCCGGAGAGCTCGTCCCGATCCGCACGGGCGAGCTCGAGGAGCACATCGTCGCCGACGTGGCGTGGGCGGCGGCGCAGTACCTGGACTGGAGCGGCGACGACGAGTGGGGCGCCGGCCCGGGCCGCGAGCTGCTCGCCGAGACCGCGCGCTACTGGGCGTCGCGGGTGCGCTACGACCGGGATGGCCGGGCGCACGTCTACGGCGTGATCGGGCCCGACGAGTACCACGAGCCCGTCGACGACAACGCGTTCACCAACGTGATGGCCCGCTGGAACCTTCGCCGGGCCGCCGCGCTCGACGGAAGCGGCGAGACCGAGCGCGAGACCTGGCTCGCAGCCGCGGACGCTCTCGTCGACGGCTACGACCCGGCCACCGGGATCTACGAGCAGTTCGCGGGCTTCCACGAGCTCGAGCCGCTCCTGATCGCCGAGCTCGCCCCGCACCGGCCGATCGCGGCCGACCTGCTGCTCGGCCGGCAGCGCGTGCGAGGGGCGCAGGTCCTGAAGCAGGCGGACGTGCTCATGCTCCATCACCTGCTGCCGGACGAGGTCGAGCGCGGCTCGCTGCTCCCGAACCTGGAGTACTACGAGCCCCGCACGGCGCACGGCAGCTCGCTCTCGCCCGCGGTGCACGCGGCGCTGTTCGCGCGCGCGCGCCGCTTCGACGAGGCGGTCGAGGCGTTGTCGCTCGCCTCGCGGCTGGACCTCGACGATCTCACCGGAAGCACGGCCGGCGGGCTCCACCTCGCGACGATGGGCGGGGTCTGGCAGGCGCTCGCCTACGGGTTCGCCGGCGTCCGTCCGAGCGGCGACCGCCTCGTGGTCGATCCCCGCCTGCCGCCTCGGTGGAACGGGCTCGAGCTGGCGCTGCGGTTTCGCGGTCGTCCGTTCCGGCTATCCATCCGGCGCCGGGGGGTCGAGGTGGACTCGGACGAGCTGCAGGTACGACGGAGGAACGGCATCTGGGAGGTGCTCCTGAAATGAGAAAGGTCCTTGCTGCGGTCGATGGAAGCCTGGCCGACGCGCCCGTGCTGATCACGGCGCGCGCCCTCGGCGAGCTGCTCGGCGCCGACGTCGAGGCGATTCACGTCGATGCCGCCGGGCGCGCCGACGGGACGGCGGCGGCCGAGGCGGCGGGAGTGCCGTTGCGGGTGGTCACCGGCGACGTCGTCGAGGAGCTCGCAGGAGCGGGTGAGGAGGACGACGTTGCCGCCCTCGTCCTCGGTGCGCGCGGGCTGCCCACCGATCCGCGCCCGCTCGGAGCGACGGCGGAGGTCGTGGCGACGAAGGTGCTCAAGCCGGTCGTGATCGTCCCGCCCGACGGAATCCGGCCGGCCGCGATCCGCCGGATCCTCCTTCCGCTCGAAGGCACCGCCTCGTCCTCCCACGCACCGCGCGTCGTCCTCGGGCTGGCGCAGGATGTCTCGCTCGACGTGGTCGTGCTCCACGCACTGGGCGCGGAGGACATCCCGTCGTTCACGGATCAGCCGCAGCACGAGCACAGGGCGTGGGCGAGCGAGTTCCTCGCCCGCTACTTCCCGGCGGGCATCGCCGGCGTGCGGATGGAGACGCGGATCGGGCGCGCGGAGACCCTCGTGCCGCAGGTGGCGGAGGAGTTTGCGTGTGACCTCATCGCGCTCGGCTGGGCGCAGGAGCTCGCGCCGGGTCGGGCACCCGTCGTGCGCGCAGCGCTCCAGCTGTCGCAGCGTCCCGTCCTGCTCGTGCCGGTGCGAGCGCACGCGGCCTTATCCGAGCAGTCGGGAGTTGCCGCGGAGGACCTCGCGAGAGCCTGAGGCGGCGCCGACCGACGTCCGCCCTAGAGTTCGCGGGCGATGGACACTGCGCGGACGCGGCGCGTAGAGCTCCTACTCCCGATGCGGACGGTGCTGCTGGTCGCCGCCGCCGCCGGCGTGCTGGGAGCCTTCAGGGCGATCGGGTCCACCTTCCTGATCGTCTTCGTCGGCATCTTCCTCGCGTTCGTCTTCGAGTTTCCGGTCCGGTTCGTCATGGCCAAGACCGGTCTCTCGCGCGGGCTCGCGGCGACGGTGACCGTGATCGGGACTGCGGTCACCGTGCTCGTCCTCTTCCTCGCGTTTCTCGTCCCGCTGGTCTCGGCGGTGCGCGACTTCCTGCAGGACCTGCCGTCGGTCGTGGAGGGGCTGCGGGATTCGGACGAGCTCAGCTGGCTCGGCGACTCCGGCAGCGCGCAGAACGTCCAGGCGGGCGCCGACAAGATCTCGGCCTCACTTCCCGACGCGATCTCCGAGCTTCTCGGCGTGGCGGGGACCTTCTTCAGCATCTTCCTCGCCGCCTTCACGATCCTCTTCATCTGCCTGTTCCTGATCACGGACGTCGAGAACCTCAAGCGCTCGCTCGCCGGGCTGCTCATGCCCGGGCAGGACGAGCGGTGGCTTCGCGTCTGGGAGCGCGTGACGGAGTCGCTCTCCCGCTGGGCGATCGGCGTCCTCGTCATCTCGGTGATCGCCGGCACCGTTCAGGGCACGACGGCGTGGCTGCTCGGCTCGAGCTACGCGCTCGCCCTGGGCGTGATCGCGGGGCTCTTGGACATGATTCCGAACCTCGGCGCGACGATCGCCGGGTTCATCCTCGTCCCCGCGCTCTGGGCCGAGGAAGGGCTCGCGGCGGGGTTGATCATGCTCGCCGTCGTCCTCGTCTACCAGCAGGTGGAGAACAACATCCTGACGCCGAAGATCCAGGGGAAAGCCGTCCAGCTCTCCGGTTTCTTCATCATCGTCGCGGTGACGCTCTTCGGGGCGCTGCTCGGGGTGCTCGGAGCCCTGACGGCCGTCCCGCTCGCGGCGACGATCCAGATCTTCGTCCGGGAGCTGTCGCAGGCGAGGCGGGACGAGGTGCTCGAGGCGAAAGCCGCCCTCGACGCCCCGCCCTAGGCTCTGCGCGCGAAGATCGTCGCGTTCAGGAACGCCGCGATCGTGAAGAGTCGCGCGGACACGTACAGCCAGAGCAGGATCGCCGTCGAGGTGCCGAACGCGCCGTAGACGCCGCCCTCCTTGCCGAGCCGCGGCGCGAGGTAGACGGCGACCCACACGTTGATCGCCCACGTCCCGAGCGCCAGCAGCGCGGCGCCGGGCAGGTGGTCGCGAAGCGTGGCTCCCGGCGCGCGGGGGAGAAGCGAGAAGACGAACGTGGTCGCGCTCGCGTAGAAGCCGAGGAGGACCGCGAAGCCGAGGATGCGGCCGCCCGTGATGTCGAGGTCGATCGTCGACAGCGCAGCCGAGGTCGCCGTGACTGCGACGGCGATCGCAGTGAGGAGAAGCGCCGCCCGGACTCGCCGCCGGATCTTCGGCGTCGGCACCTGCCAGGCGAGCGCGAAGACGATGGTGAGCGCCTTGACCGCCCCCATCCCGAACCAGACCGTCAGGAGCGACCCGCCGACGAGGAACACCCACCTGGGCGTGCTTCCGACGTCCACCGCCTCCCGAAACGACTCGGCCGCGGCCGCGGTCAGCCCGAGCGACCGCGCCGCGTCCTCGAGATCGGCGGGATCCGAGGAGGCCCAGAGGCTCGAGAGCGCGCCGCCGACCGCACCGAGCGAGACGAGCCAGAAGAAGAACCGGTACGCGAGCCCTCCGGCCAGGAGGCCGCCTCCGCTGTTCCGTTCGCGTTCCAGGGCCGCGACGCCCGATTCGGCTCCCGGAACCGTGTCCAGGGCACGATCCGCAAGCGTCTGGCCGAGGGCCTGGGCCCGCGCGAGTCGTCCGTGCGCCGCCGGAGGCTCAGGGCCGCTCGGCTCGTTCATGCCTTGCCCGGCTCGGAGAGCGGGCCGACGAGATATCGCTGGAACGTCGGGGCGATGAATGCGACGACCCGATCGGCGTCGAGCGACGCGAGCGGCTCCACGGCGACGACGTAGCGGGCCAGGACGAGGCCGACGACCTGCGTGCCCACGAGGTTCGCCCGCAGGTCGGCGTCGTCGACGCCGAGACCGTCGGCGATCGCGGCGAACACGCGGCGAGAGATCAGCTCGCGCAGCATCGCGGCCGCCTCGGCCTCGGTCGACGCGGCCCGCACCATCCCCGTCATCACGCTTCGCGCATTCTCGTCCTCGAGCATGCCGACGACGAAGCGGGCGAACCGCTCGCCCACGCCGTCGCGGTCGCCGGCCAGGATCGCCGGCAGCACCTCCTCGGGCGCGAACGGCAGGTCGATGACCGAGAGGAAGAGCTGCTGCTTCGAGCCGTAGAAGTGGATGACGAGCGCGGGGTCGACGCCCGCCTCGTTCGCGATCGCCCGGATTGTCGTCCGCTCGTAGCCGAGCTCGCCGAAGCTCCGGCGCGCCGCCTCCGCGATCGCCTCGCGGGTTCGGCTCGTCCCCGCCCTCCGACCGCGTGTAGTCACGCCGAGACGCTCGGGGCTTGCATTGTCAATTCAACGTCTGTAGAATTCAACACCTATTGAATTGTTACCACGAACCGGTGAGGTGTGAATCGCATGACGGTTGACGCGCTCCAGCACGCCCGTCGCTGGAAGACACTCGCAGTCCTGTCCCTGAGCCTCGTGATCATCGGGCTCGACAATACGATCCTCAACGTCGCCCTCCCGACCCTGCAGGACGAGTTCGGCGCCTCTCCCTCGAAGCTCCAGTGGATGGTCGACTCGTACCTGCTGGTCTTCGCGGGCCTCTTGCTCGTGTTCGGAACGCTCGGCGACCGCTTCGGCCGCAAGCTCGCGCTCCAGGCGGGCGTGACGATCTTCGGCCTCGCGAGCCTCGGCGCCCTCGTCGCCGGCTCGGCCAACGAAGTGATCGCGGTGCGCGCCGCAATGGGCGTGGGCGCGGCGCTGATCATGCCCGCGACGCTCTCGATCATCGCCAACGTCTTCACCGGCGAGGAGCGCGGCAAGGCGATCGGCATCTGGGCCGGCCTGGCGGCCGTCGGCATCGGGCTCGGCCCGCTTGCCGGGGGTCTCCTCCTCGAGTGGTTCAGCTGGTGGTCCGTCTTCCTCGTGAACGTGCCGTTCGCCGTCGCAGCGCTCTTGCTCGGCATCCGCTACGTGCCCGAGAGCCGGGACCCACGGCCGGGCTCGTTCGACCTGCTCGGGGCCGCGCTCTCGACCGCCGGGTTCAGCATCCTCGTGTACGCGATCATCGAGGCGCCGGAGCACGGCTGGACGTCCGGCCTCGTCCTCGGGTCGCTCACGGCGAGCCTCGCGCTGCTCGTCACGTTCCTCTGGTGGGAGCGCCGCATCGACGAGCCCATGCTCGACCTCGGCTTCTTCCGCAACGCCCGCTTCAGCGTGGGCACGGCGGCCGTCAGCGTCGCCTTCTTCGCGCTTCTCGGCGGCATCTTCGCGCTGACGCAGTACCTGCAGTTCGCGCACGGCTTCAGCGCGATCGAGGCCGGGGCGGTGATGAGCCCGATGGCGCTCGGGCTGATGATCGGCGCCGGCTCGTCGAGCAAGGCAGTCGCGCGGCTCGGCACCTCGAGGGTCGTCGCGGCCGGCCTGGCCGGCCTCGCCGCGCTGCTGGCCCTGACCACGATCTGGGAGCCGGACACGGGCTCACTCGCGCTCGTCGCCTGGTTCTTCGGGATCACGCTGGCGATGGGCTGGGTCATGGCTCCGGCGACCGAGGCCGTCGTGGGCGCCGTGCCCGTGGCCAAGTCCGGCGTCGCCTCGGCAACCAACACGGTGGCCCGCATGGTCGCGGGCGCACTCGGCGTGGCGGTGATCGGGTCGCTGATCACGTCCCTCTACTCCGCCAAGGTCGAGGGATCGCTCGGCGCGCTGCCTCCGGAGGCGCAGGCGCAGGCCGAGGACTCGGTCGGCGCTGCCGGCGCGATCGCGTCGCAGCTCCCGCCCGATGCCGCCGCCGGCGTGCTCGCAACCACCGGGGAGGCGTTCACGGACGCGATGGGGATCGGCCTCCTCGTCGCCGCGGTGCTGGCCGCCGCGATGGCCGTCGTCGTCGTCCGCTACCTCCCGAGCCGCGGCTCGGTTGCGGACGCCGCCGAGGCCGAGCCCGTCATGCGCACGCTCCCCGAGCCGGAGCGGGCTCTCTAGGCCGTTCGCCTGGGGGAGCCCTCGGGCTCCCCCAAGCGGCTTGCGTCCTATCGGGTGGGGACGGCCTCCGCGCCCTCGTACGCTCGGCGCAGGCCCTCGATCTCGATCTTGCCCATCGGCAGCATGGCGTTCATGACCCGCGCCGCCTTCTCCGGATCCTCGTCGCCCAGCAGCTCGCCGAGGACGCGGGGGATGACCTGCCAGGAGACGCCGAACCTGTCCGTCAGCCAGCCGCACGGCCCCGGCTCGCCTCCGTCGGAGAGCTTCTCCCAGAGCGCGTCGACCTCGTCCTGGGTCTCGCAGCTGACGAAGAGCGAGATGCCCTGCGCGAAGGTGAAGGACGGGCCGCCGTTGAGCGCCATGAACGGTTGACCGGCGAGCTCGAACTCGGCCGACATGAAGGTCCCCTTCGGAAGGGGCCCGGCGTCGCCGTAGCGGCTGGTGCTCACGATTCGGGAGTCGGGGAAGATGGACGTGTAGAAGTCGACCGCCTCTTCCGCGCGGTCCTCGAACGTGAGGAAGGTCGTGATCTTCTGCATGTGATTCCTCTCTGGTCGACGTCCGGTCTGCTCAGTAGGACCGGCCGAGGCCGCGGAACTCATCGGTCGATCCGGGCCTGAGGACCGGCGCGAGGCGCCAGCCGAGCAACAGGGTCACCGCGAGCACGCCGCCGAGCGCGGCCGCCTCGGCCGGATCGTGGTGGCGAACGAGCGCCGTCACCACGAGGAGCGCGGCGAGCGCGATCAGGGTCACGCCAACGCCGCGGTGGAAGCGTCCCGCCTCGAGCCGCGGCCAGTCGTCGAGGAGCCGGACGACCTCGCGCCCCTCGTCGGAGTCGGTGCAATCCGGCTTGCGCGGGCAGGCATTGCACACCTGCGGCCTGCCGCGGTAGCGGACGAGACGGCGCTCGCGGTCCAGCTCGTGCGGCCAGAGGTGCTGGCCCTCGGGACACTCCCAGGCGTCCAGGTGGCCGTGGTAGCGGAAGCCCGCGGTGCGATAGCGCTCCGAGCGGCTGTACGAGTGGCGGGCGGCGGCGTCGAGCGTCGTGGCCGCGCCGAGCAGGAAGAGCGCGTAGCCGCCGAGGAGAATCGCCTCCGGATCGAGGCCCTTCACGGCCGGCCCTCGGTGACGCCGGCCGGCTCGGTGATCTCGGTGAAGAGGATGTCCTCGGGCTCTTCCAGCGTGACGCGCTTCACCGTGTGGCGGACGCCGACCCAGCAGATGTAGAGGAGCGGTAGCACGCCGCCGGCGATGAAGAGGACGTCGCCGGGCAGGCGGATCCACTCGAACAGCGTGTTGGTGTCGTTCGTCAGGAACTCGAGCGTCCGCGCGTCGTAGTAGCCGGTGTTGACCGACTCGTAGAGCTGGAGCACGCCGAGCGGGAAGAGCGTCGCGAACACCATCCAGGCGAGGCCGATGTTGAGCGACCAGAAGCTGAGCCTCGCCGCGCCGTCCGGCCAGCGGTCCTCGGGGATGAGGTAGCGGAGGCAGAAGAGCGCGAGCCCCACGGCGAGCATGCCGTACACGCCCATCATCGCGGCGTGGCCGTGGTTCGCGGTCAGCGCAGTCCCGATCTCGTAGTACGAGACGATCGGGAGGTTGATCAGGAAGCCGAAGATCCCGGCCCCGAGGAAGTTCCAGAAGCCGACGGCGACGAGGAACATCACCGCCCAGCGGTGGGGGAAGGGCGTGGCGGAGCGGGACTCCTGCCGCGCGCCGAGCTGGAGGAAGCTCCAGGCCTCCACGGTCAGGAAGGTGAGCGGGATCACCTCGGCCGCCGAGAAGAACGCCCCGAGGGCCATGTGCTCCGCGGGCTCGCCCGAGAAGTAGAGGTGGTGCATGGTCCCGATCACGCCGCCGACCGAGTAGAGGACGATGTCGAGGTAGACGACGATCAGCGCGACCCGCTCTCGCACGACCCCGAGCAGCACGAAGATGTAGGCGACCATCACGGTCGTGAAGAGCTCCAGGAAGTCCTCCACCCAGAGGTGCACGACCCAGAACCGCCAGTAGTCGGTGACGGTGAAGTGCGCGCGCGGGTGAGCGAGCAGCCCGACCGCGTAGAAGGCGGGGATCGCGAGGGCGGCGAAGAAGAAAAGCCAGGGCATGTTGCCGAGGTGCTCGCGGGCGAGGCGCGGCCGCAGGGTCCGGTAGAGCATGGCCGCCCAGGCGAAGAGCCCCGCGACGAGGAGCACCTGCCAGAAGCGCCCGAGCTCGAGGTACTCGAACCCCTGGTTCCCGAGCCAGTACCCGCGGATCCACCCGTGGATGCCGGCGAGCTCGCCGA
>DASTWB010000267.1:0-8392 GCA_035758725.1 Gaiellaceae bacterium | reverse complement strand
GCGGTGGCGCGGTCGCGCTGTCGTAGGTGACCTTGAAGGACCCGATCCGCGGGGTCGCCTGCCCGTCCGCCGACTGGAGCTCGAGGTTGACCCGCAACGACTGGTGCGCGGCCGCATTGACGCCGGCGAGGTCGACGGTTGTCTCGCCCGAGCCGATCGGCGCTGCCGCCACCTGTTCACCGGTAACCGCATCGACGAGACGCGCGCTAGCGGACGCGGAGCCGCCTCCGCCGGGGGAGAAGACGTTCATCGTGGCGGTCAAGGTTCGCCAAGCCGTGACGGCGCGGCCGGCCGAAGGCCCGATCGAGGTGGACGCGGCGCTACCGCTCGGGGAGAAGCTGACGGGCGCGTGCATCACCTCGACCTTCTCGAGTGCTGGATTCCCGCTCGGGCCCGAGAGCCGTGCCTGCCAGCGAACTGCATGGACGGTGAGGAGGAAGTTCAGCGCTTCGATCGGGTTCGTGGCGGTCACCGGGAAGTAGTCGGACCAGAACTCGTTGCCGTTCGAGGAGTACGGCTGGAGGAAGCTGACCCACAGCGCGACCGAGCTGCCGGTCGACGTGCGGACGATCTGGCGGAAGTCGCGGTTCGTGGTCGAGACTCCGCCGAGCTGGTACGTCGCCCACCCGCTCGGGACTCCGGGCTGCGCGGAAACCGGCGTCGGATAGGCCGTCGTGGCATGACCGCTCCTTGTACGGCCGCTGCGGTCGACGCCGCTCGTCCAGAGGTGCAGGGTCGAGCCGTCGATCAGCATCCCGGTGGGCCCGAGGCCGACTTCGTCGTATCCGTACGCGGTCAGGCTCGGGCCGAGGACGACGCCGGCCTTCGTCCAGCTGATTCCATCCGTCGACGTCGCGTAGCCGACCCGCTGGATCGTCTCGCCCTCGAGGGTCTCGACGCCGGTGTAGAGCATTCGGTAGTCGGCGGCGCTCGCCTTCAGGACGACGGGATCCTTGACCGAGGCCGCATCGAACTCGCCGGCGAGGCCGACGTCGAGGACGGGAGTCGCGCTGCGCGCGAACGGCCCGTTGGCCGAAACAGCGGTCGCGCGGCCGATCTTCGAGCTCCCGTTCGCATCGAGGCCCGTGTAGTACATGACGTACGTCGCGCCGTCCTTGATCACGGACGGATGCGCAACGGCGGTCGCGTCGAAACCGGAGCCGTCGCCGCTCAGCAGCTGGTTGCGCGCCGACCAGGAAGCGTTGTCCGGGAGCTTGGAGCCGCCGTCTTCCGGCGTCGAGGCGGATCCGATCGACCGCACTCCGGACGAGTCGAGCCCGGTGAAGTAGAGCTGGAACGTGCCCGAGTCGCTCAGGACGTTGGGGTCTCGCTGGCCCCCGTTGTCGAACGACGCAGGGTTGCCGAGAGGGAAGAGCGCACCACCGTTCGGCGCCGAAACAGAGACCTTCGCCCAGGCGGTTCCATCCGCCGACGTCGCTTCTCCGAGGCGCGGCTTGAAGTCACTCCCACGCGTCCCCCAGTAGAAGCCGACGAACTTCGTCGTGGCGCCGGCCGGCGCCGCCACGGAGAGGCCGGACGCCTGGCGGGCGTCGAACGCGGTGCCGAGCGCTCCAACGTCCAGCACGGCACCGCCTGTCTGCGAGCCGTTGACCTTGTTGAACGAACTGCCGTTGTTGGAAGTCGCGAGGCCGACGCGCGTGTGGAAGTTGCCGTTCGCGTCGATCGTGTTGCCCGAGTAGTAGAGCTTGTAGGGCGTCGGCGCGCCCGGATCCTGGAGCAGCTCGGGCGCGTTGAGGTTCGAGTAGTCGAAGTTCGTGTTGGAGCCGGACGGGTTCAGCGCGGGGCTCGGCCCGGTCCACGACACTCCATCCACGGAGGTCGAGTTCATGACCTTCGTCTGGAAGACGCCACCGCCGACGAGCTTGCGCCCGGTGAGGAGCATCGAGTAGCCGCTTTGCGTCTTCCACACCGTTGGGGCGAAAGCGCCGAACTCGATGTTCGCGCTGACCCCAGGGTCCTCCGGCGCGATGACCTTGCCCCCCTTCGACCAGTTGACACCGTCGAGGGAGGTCGCGTAGGCGATGCGCTTCTTGCTCGAGTCGTCGCCCGTGTACCACATCTTCCAGGCGGACCCGTCCCTGAGGACGGAGGGATCGGCCGCGCTAAAGCTGTCGGCGGAACCCGCAGGCCCGTGTTCGAGCACGGGAACCGGCAGGCCCGGGGCACCCCGCTTCACCCAGGTGACGCCGTCGACGGAGGTCGCATAGCCGATGCCGCCGAACGCTCCGGCGCGACCGGAGTACCACATGCGGTACGGCGTCAGCGCATCGCCCGCGTCGTAGACCACCTCTGGGCCGTAGACGCCGTTCTCGTCGAAGCCTGACGCTGTCCCCTGGAGCACGGGCGCACCTGCATTCCCGCGCGTCCACGCCGTTCCGTCCGTCGAGGTCGCCATGAAGATCGCCGACTTGCCGCCGTCGTCGGAGCTGCCCGAGTACCACATCACGTAGGTGGAACCGACCTTCACCACGGCTGGGTCGTCCACGTTGTCGTTGTCGAGCGCAGAAGAGGTCGTCGGGCCCAGAACTGGGTTTGCTGGGTCGGGAGTCAGCGGCAGCAGGGTCGCCGGCAGCGCCAGGGCGGCCGCCGGGCCGGAGCCGTTGCGAAGGAGCGTCCGCACACCGACGGAGGGGTACGTGACACTCTCGTGGGTGACGCCGCTGTCGAAGTCCGTCTGGCTGTCCCAGGTGGTCGCTGTCGGCGTGCCGTTCGTCGTCAGCCTGAGGCCACCGAGGGCGTCGAAGGTCGTGTTCGTGAGGGGCTCCTGGAGGCACGTCAGGTCGATGAACGTCTCGTAGAAGACGCTGTCGTCGCGCGAGCACGCCTGCGCCACTGAAGGCGCGCTGAGTACGAGAGCCGCGGCGACGGCTGCACTGACGGCGAGCCGGTGCATTTCGCGCGCTATCGGCGCGTCGATGCGGATCCTTGATCGCTCGCCGAAGTGGTTCGCGCCAACGCCGGCGACGAAGGGCGGGTCTTCGCCCGCCCTTCGCGCACGGCTGATCGGTTAGAGGTTCGCCTCGAGGAACGAGCTTGCTGCGTCCGAGTCGACCCGGTACTCCAGGTTCGGGCCCGAGCAGCGGGTGCTGAACGTCCAGGTGTTGAGCGCGACGACGGTGCCGTCGTGGAACATCGGCCCGCCCGAGTCGCCGAAGCACACGCTCTGCGTGATCTTCAGGAACCGGTCCGGGAACGCGTCGTGCCTGGTGATCACCGAGACGTCGCGGAAGCTGCGGATGCCGTCGGTCAGGACGACCGGATGGTTCGAGAGCAGGCTCCCGGTGATGAACGCATCCGTGCCGTAGCCGACCACCGTGAACGTCTCGCGCGTCAGGTCGAGCCCGGCGAGGTAGTCGGCGTCCGCGATCGGCGCCGGCGTGATCCCTGCGACGGACGCGTCGAGGAACACGAGCGCGATGTCCTCGGCGGGCGGTGCGAGGAACCCGTGCTTCGAGTTCCCGTGCCCCGGCGGCGCGGTGAACCAGTCGGGATGGACGACGATGTGGTCGACCGTCGAGTACGGCCCGTCGCCCTCGGGATCGAACGAGATCCGCAGATCGTCGGGACCGAAGCCGTCCGATCCTTCCTCGACGAGGAAGTCGGTGCAGTGGGCGGCAGTCAGAACGACATCGGGGCGCACGAGCGTCCCGGAGCAGAAGTCGAACCAGTTCCCGCCGCCGACGTTGAGCTGGAGCACGCCGACGTTCGAGTACGTATTGCCGGTGTCGCTCGTCCCGCCGACCACGGCTCCGGCCGGGCCGACGGCGAGCAGGACGACAGCCGATGCGGCTGCGGCGAGCGTCGCAAAGACGCGTGTCGATCGCATCCTTTCTCCCCCTTCAGATCGGTTGCGGGGCCGACGCTAGCGATCCTCGCCGGGCGACGTCGATTACCGACGGCGATCGGGCGATGCGTGACCGTGACCCCTCACTGCTGCCGCACGCCGCTGCGCCGCAGCAGATCCTCCGGCTCGAGGACGGTGACCGTCGAGCGGCCGAGCTCGAGCACGCCGCGGCGCTGCAGGTCGCGCAGGACGCGGTTCGCGGTCGCCCTCGACGTGCCCGCCAGCTCGGCCAGCTGCTCCTGCGGGAGCGGGATGCAGCCGCTGTACAGGTTCCCGAGCTCGACCAGCCGGCGGAGCACGCGCGTCTCCGCCGGGAGGTAGTAGGCATCCGTCAGCTGCTCGGAGAGCCGGCGCACGCGCTCACCGAGGAGCCGGACGAGCAGCCCGTCGACGCTCGGGTATTCGTGTCTCAGGCGTTCGAAGTCGCCGGCGAGCACGGACCGCGTCTCAGCCTGCTCGAGCGCTGCAACCGTCGCCGATCGATGATCTCCCGACCCCACGAGGGCCAGCTCCCCGAAGGCCTCGCCCGGCCCCCGGACGCCGAGCAGGGCCGTCGAGCCGAGCGGCGTCGTGATCCCGACGGCGAACCGGCCGCTGACGATCAGGTGCAGGCAGTCGGCGGGATCGCCCCTGTGGAAGACCACCTCGCCGCGACCGAACGTGCGACGGCGAGCGATCGAGAGGAGGCGTCGCACGTTCTCCTCCGGCACGCCGGCGAAGAGCTCCCATTCCATCTGCGTCTGTAACGAGTTTGACACTTCTTCCGTCGTCCGCGTGAACGACAGGGAAGCGGGCGGCTCCTACGGTGACCTCATGGCGGGCATCGAGGAAAGAGGAGGAAGAACCATGAGGCGCAGGAAGCGGTTCACCATCATTCGGATCGGCGTCGCTCTCGCAGCGCTGGCGATCCCGGCGACGGCCCAGGCGAAGCCGCTGCCGACCGATCAGAGCAAGGCCCAGTACCAGCTCGGCCCCACGTACCAGATCGACGGCGTCGGGTCCAGCACGTCGGGCCTGGAGATCCCGTATCTGAGCCACGGGCAGGGCGTCGACGCCGCGGCCTTCGGCGGCACGGTCAGCCCCGACGACCGCAACGTGTCGCGGACGAGCACCCCGGCCGTGAAGCACGTCGAGATCCCGTACCTGAGCCAGGGCCAGGGCGTCACCCCGGCCGAGCTCGGGATCGGCACGTCGAACAGCCCCGACGACCGGGCGTTCTCGAAGGCGAACAACGTCGAGGCGACCGTCGTGAGCGACGACGGCACCAGCATCGACGTCAACCCCTACGCGGTGACCGGATTCGGTCTCGCGCTCCTGCTGGCGGCAGGCGGCATGGGGCTCGCGATCAGGCACAGCCGCAAGGGCGGGCTCTCGCCGGCGTAATCGGACAGCGCGGCGACGAAGGGCGGGCCCCAGGGCCCGCCCTTCGCATGCGGTCCGGGACTTCCGGTTCCGGACCGTCCGATCGACGCGGCTAGGATCGCTGCGGCGATCACTTCGGGGAGGTACGCGCCGCTCGACATGGCTGAGGAGCGCTCGTCATCTGCGCTCTGGGACGCGTTCCGCGAGCGGACGAGCGACCTGGGCAGCAGCACGGCCGTCGCCGCGCCGGCGGAGGAGCTCACCTTCTGGGATCTCTGGCGGGAAGCCGAGCGAATGGCCTCGCTCCTCGCGGACGCAGGCGTCCCCGAAGGCGGCGTCGCGGGCCTCGCCCTCCCGAACTCGCCGCGTTTCGTCACGACGTTTCTCGCGCTCTGCCGGCTGGACGCCTCCGTGGGCCTGCTCTCGCCGCAGTACGGCTCGGCGGAGCTGTCGGCGATCGTGGCTGGGATCAGGCCCTCCTGCATCGTCACGGACGCGAGCCTGGCCTCAGGGATCGGCGCGGCCGTGGAGATCGGCGGCTTCGGCCGCGCCGACGATCTCCACGTGCTCAGTCCGGCCGGCGGCGGCGGCGAGACGGTCTCCAGGTCGACCGCGCTCCTGAAGTTCAGCTCCGGCTCGACCGCCGAGCCCAAGGGCATCGCGCTCGGAGCCCGGAACGTGATCGCCGAGGTCGAGAACGTCACGCAGACGCTCGGCCTCGCACCGGGCGATCGGGTCCTTGCAGGCGTGCCGCTCTTCCACAGCTACGGCTTCGACCTCGGGGTGCTCACGACGCTCTACGCCGGGACGACGCTCGTGCTCGAGGACGCCTTCGTCCCTCGCCGGACGCTCACCGCGCTGGCGGGATCGGAGCTGACCGGCTTCCTCGGCGTGCCCGCGCAGTACCGGGCCCTGCTCGCGACCCGCGTCGACGCGCCCCCCGACCTCTCCGCCATTCGCTGGCTTCTCTCCTGCACCGCTCCCCTGGCGCCCGAGGTCGTCGGTGAGTTCGGCGAGCGGTTCAACGCGCCGATCTGCCAGCACTACGGCAGCTCCGAGACGGGCGCCGTGACGAACCACGTCCCCGCAGAGGTGCTCCGCCGGCCTGCGTCCGTCGGACGGCCGTTGACCGGCGTGCGCGCGATCGTCGCCGATTCCGACGGTGTCGAGCTGCCGGCGGGTGACGAAGGCGAGGTGGTCGTGGAGAGCGGCGCCGTCGCCGACGGCTACGTGCTCGGCGCTCCCCGAGGCCCCTCACCGTTCCGGGGCGGCTCGTTCTGGACCGGCGACGTCGGACGCATGGATGCCGACGGGTTCCTCACCGTGCTCGGCCGGCGGGACGCGCTCATCAACGTGGGCGGGCTGAAGGTCTCGCCTGCGGAGGTGGCCGGCACGCTCGAGCGGCACCCGGCCGTGCGCGAGGCAGCGGTCGTCGGCGTACCCGACGGCCGGGGCGACGAGCTTCCGTATGCCGTCGTCGCCCTCTCCGGTGCCGCCGATGAAAGCGCGCTGCTGGCGTTCTGCCGCGCCGCGCTCGCGGAGTACAAGGTCCCACGGCGGATCGAGATCCGGGACGAGCTGCCGAAGACGGCGTCCGGCAAGGTGCGCCTGACGGTCGAGGACCTGGAGGGGTGAGCCGGGAGGCCGCCCAGGAGGAGATCCTCCGCATCGTCCGTGAGGAGCTCCTCTTCGGAAGCGATCGCCCGATCCCGCTCGACGCGCCCCTCGGCGAGCTCGGTGTGGGGCTGGACTCGCTCGCACTCGTCAAGCTCCTCACCGCGGTGGAAGCGAGGTTCGGCGTCGACGTGCCGGACGACGTGTGGACGGCTCGGGGCCCGCTCTCGGTCGATGCCCTCGCCGACATCGTCGCGGCGGCACCGAGACGTGAGGAGCCCGTTCGGGAGACGGCGCAGCCGACGCTCGTCCGCGGTCGGATGGAGCGCGCGGAGCATGCTCTCGCCCACGGCGGCCCGGCGCGCCGCGTCGCCTGGGCGGCCGTCCGGGTGCTCGCGCCGGCAAAGCAGTTCGCGTTCGGATTCAGCCGCGCCTTCATCCTCGAGCGCCGGCTCGACGACGCCGTCGAGACGTCCGTCTCGGTACCGGAGGGAATCGCCCTGCGCCCGTACACACCGGACGACGAGGACGCGCTGGCCGGGCTGTGGCCGGGGTTCGCCGAGCGGCACGCCCGCCGGTTTCTCCGGCGGGCGATGCGCGAGGGCCAGATCGCGCTCGTGGCGGTCGAAGACGGGCGCATCGTGGCTCTGGATCTCGTCTCCGGGTTCGGCGAGGACGAGGTGCGGATCGAGCAGCCTGAGGCGTGCTTCGGCTACTGGCTGACGGAGGCGCAGGGTGCGAGAGGTCGCGGCATCGGCCTCGCGCTCGTCGCGTACTCGCTGCTCGTGGCGCGCGAGCGCGGCTTTCGCGTGCAGCTGACGTGGGTGGCGGAGGACAACGAGGCGATGCTGGCCGCGGCCACGCAGCTTCTCGGCTTCCGGTCGGTCGGGACCGCCTCGCGACTCCGGGCGCTGGGGCTCACACGCTGGTCGTGGAACGTCCGTGGCCGACGGGGCCGCGGGCGCCGGCTCGTGCTCTGAGAGCTCAGCCGCGGCTCGGCCGCGGAACGCGGTAGTAGAGCTTCTTGGCCGCGCGCAGCCGCTTGACCCGCCGGCGGAGCCGGATGCCGCCGGCGAGGGCCGCGGCCGCGGCGCGCCCTCGGGGCGATCGGGCGAGCCCGATGCCCTCGTAGACGGGCTCGAACCGGTCGGTGAAGCGCCGCTTGTGCGGAGCGGCCGTGCCGAGGAGCTCCACCCGGGTCACCCCCTCGGCGGAGGCGGCCTCGAGCGAGAGGAGCTTCGCCTCGAATCCGGGGCCGAAGCGCGCGAAGTCGGGATCGAAGGCCATGTTCAGACCATAGGCCCGGCCCGGGAGCTGCAGCGCGAGCGCGAAGGCGATCGCTCGGCCGTCGAGCCGGATCATGGTGAGTCGAGGGACGTCCAGCTCGGCGAGGCGGAGCAGCGCGGCACGGTGGAAGCGCATTCCGGTCGGGGTGACGAAGCCGGAGGGGTCTCGCCGACCGTGCCAGCGCAAGGTGTGGACGCGAAAGGCATCTTCGAGCGCCGGCTCGAGCTCGTCCGGCGTCCGCGCAACGGACGCTTCTACGGTTCC
>DASTWB010000263.1:0-4691 GCA_035758725.1 Gaiellaceae bacterium | reverse complement strand
ACATCGTCCACCTGCTCTTCGGCATCGCGGGCATCGCGCTCGCCCGGACGGTGGACGGCGCGCAGAAATACTTGCTCTGGGGCGGCGTCATCTACATCGTGCTCTTCGTCTACGGCCTGTTCGTGAGCGAGGGCAGCGATGCGAACTTCGTCCCGGTGAACAACGCCGACGACGTGCTGCACCTGATCCTGGGCCTCGGCCTGCTCGCCGGCTGGTTCGTGAGCAGGAACGAGCCGGAGACGCGCACGGCGACGACCTGACCGTTACGAGCGGGCGGCCGCTTCCGCGTCGCGGAGGCGGCCGCCCGCCTGGTCGTACGCGTGCGCCACGTGGAGACCGACCGGCAGATCCTCGAGCACCTGGAGCCCTACCTCCGCGAGACGCAGCCGGACGGCGCCGCCGCCATGCTCGCGCTCGTCGCCCTGGAACGGGTCTCCTTCGATCCCGATGCGCTCTCCGCGGCGGTTCGGCGGGCCCTCCTCGTCCTGGCGTCGGGGGGCGACCTCCGCAGGGACCTCTCGCTCGACGATCGGGCCGTGGCAGGCCTGGCCGAGGACGTCGACGACCCCGCGCGCCGCGCGGAGCTGGCCGACGCGCTGCGGGAGCTCCGCACGGCCGCCGACGACCTCTCCGCGGCGGCCGCCGCGCTCGACGGCCTGGTCGGTGATCCGGACCGCGCGTGGCTGGCGCTTGCGACCGCGATCCTGGCCGACGAGCTGACCGAAGAGGCGTAGTGGGCCTCCCCCGTCCGGGGTCAACCCTCCCGCGACGCCTGCCGATGAACGGGGCGTTCTGCGGTTCTACAAGGAGGGGTCGTTGCGCCGTCTTGTCGCGCTCACGATCGTCATCGTCAGCTCGCTCGCCCTGGCCGGACCGGCGTCGGCGTCACAGCTGATCGACAGAAACGCCACCAAGATCTCGCTCAAGGTCTCACGCGACGGGAAGGCCATGGTCAGCTACCGGGCCCGCGGCCGCCGCTGGGACGTCCTCGCCTGGGGGGCGCTCAACGCGCTCCATCCGAACAAGGTTCGCAAGCAGGTCCAGTTCCGGCTCGACCGGGCCGGCGGCTGGGGCACGTTCGGCAAGAAGCTCCGGTTCGCGAACGCGTGCCGGCCGTACGACGGGCCGCCGCTCGTCCACCTCGTCACCGCCTGCAAGGCGCCCGACGGCTCGTACTGGGCGCTCCAGCAGTGGCAGCGGGCGCTCCCGAACCTCGGGATGCTCCCCTGGCTGCCCGAGCAGCGGGCGTGGGCGCTCCACCTCTCGCACTGGACCGGGCCGCTCGCAGTCCTCGAGGGGTGGACGGACTGGTCCTGGAGTGGCCGGTTCCACCACATCTTCGGACGGCTGACGTACCTCGGCCGGCCGGTGCACGGCTGGAAGACGAACCAGTTCGGTGCCCGGAAGGACAAGTACGGGCGGCTGGTCTACCTCGACACGTTCGGGTCGAAGCACGGGCCCGGCTGGCGCCGCGAGAACTCGTTCGTGACGCACGTCGGCACCGGAGCGTTCTGCTACACGTTCCGCTCCCGCAACCCGCTGGTGGGCGGCTACGCCCACCCCGGCGGGTACAGCGGCGGCATCCGCGGCCCCGGCAACGGCCAGGCGTACCGGATGACGGTCGAGGGCCCGGGCGTGACGCCCGACGTCAAGTGGGAGGGCAAGGGGCTCCCTGCCTTCAATCCGGCGAATCCGGAGCTCGTCGCCCACGAGGCCGCGATGAACGCGATCCTCGACGGCCTGAACGACCGGCTCTGCTCTCACCACTAGCCGGGAGCATCGCTAGAGTCGGCGCGCGGGGGGTTCCGTGCGCCGACTCGTTCTCGTCGCCATAGCTCCGTTCGTGCTCGCGCCGCCGGCCTTGGGGTCGCAGCTCGTCGACCGCGACGCCACCGGCGTCCGGCTCGCCGTGAACCGCACCGGCAAGACGGCCGTCCTCAGCTATCGGGCCCACGGCCGCGGCTGGCACGTTCGCGCCTGGGGGGCGATCAACGCGCGCTTCCCGAACCCGAGCGTCCCGCAGGTGCAGTTCCGGATCCGGCGCGACGCGAAGCCGATCCGCAACCACTGCCGGCGGTACGACGGGCCGCCGCTGCCCTGGCTCGTCAAGGCCTGCAAGGCGCCCGACGGCTCGTACTGGGCCGTCCAGCGCTTCCGGCGCCGGACCCCGAACCTCGGGTACCTCGCGTCGAGCCGGGCTCAGCGGGCCTGGGCGCTCCATCTCTCGCACTGGACGGGCCCGCTCGCCGCGCTCGAGGCGTGGGCGGACTGGTCGTGGAGGGGCCGCTTCCACCACATCTTCGGCCGGCTGACCTACCTGGGACGCCCCGTCCACGGCTTCCGGACCACACGCACCGGCGCGCGGCTGGACAAGTACGGCCGCGTCGTCTACCTGGACACGCTCGGGTCGCGCTACGGGCGCGGCTGGCGGAGAGAGATGTCCTTCGTCACCCACAGGCCGACGGGCGTCTTCTGCTACACGTTCCGCCCGCGCGGCGGCAGGCGCGTCTCGGGCCACGGGCGCCGCTACCGGATGACGATAGAGGGCCCCGGGGTCACGCCGGACGTGGTTCGCTACCTCGATGGGCTCCCGAACTTCAACCGGCGCAACTCCGGCCACGTCCGGCACGAGAACGCGATGAACGCGCTCCAGGATCGGGTCACGGCCGGCGACCGCCTCTGCCGCAAGCATTGAGCGACGACCTGCGGGGGGTCATGCGCCGCTTCCCCGCCGGCGTCTCGGTCGTGACCGTCGACGTGGACGGACAGAGGGTCGGGCTCACGGTCGGGACGCTCGTCTCGCTCTCGCTCGACCCACCGCTCGTCGGCTTCGCCGTCAAGCGGGAGGCGGCGCTCCACGAGCTCCTCAGGCGCGCCGGCGCCTTCGGGGTGACGCTGCTCGCGGCCGGGCAGGAGGGGCTCGCGCAGCATTTCGCCCGCGGCGTCCCCCCGATCGGCCTCTGGCAGGGCGTCGAGGTGCTGGACGCCCCCGGTCCGCCGCTCCTCGCCGGGGGCGTCGGCTGGCTGCGCGGAAGAATTCTCGCCGAGCAGCCCGCGGGCACGCACACGTTCTTCGTCGGCGAGATCGACTCGGCCGACCCGGGCCCCAGTGACCGGCCGCTCGCCTATGTCGGACAGGCGTATCGGGACCTGTGACCGACGCCGTCGTCTTCGACCTCGACGGCCTGCTTCTCGACACGGAGCAGGTCTGGGACGAGGAGCGCGAGGCGCTCACCCGTGAGCGCGGCGGCCGATGGCACGACCGCGCGCAGGCGGACATGATGGGCATGAGCTCCACGGAGTGGTCCCGCTACATGCACGACGAGCTCGGCCTCCCGGAGCCGCCGGACGAGCTCAACAGGCTCGTGGTCGAGCGGATGGAGGAGCGGTACCGAGCCGGGCTGCCGCTGATCGACGGGGCGGTCGAGGCAGTGCGGCGGATCGCGGCCCGCTGGCCACTCGGGCTCGCCTCGTCGTCCAATCGCCCACTCATCGACCTCGCGCTGAACGAGATGGGCGTCGACGGCCTGTTTCGCGCCACTGTGTCGTCGGAGGAGGTGGAGCGCGGCAAGCCTGCGCCGGACGTCTACCTCGAGGCCGCCCGGCGTCTCGGCGTCCCGCCGGAGCGGATCGTGGCGATCGAGGACTCGGCGAACGGCATTCGCTCGGCGCGGGCCGCCGGGATGCGGGTGATCGCGATCCCGAACGAGCACTTCCCCCCGGCGGAAGAAGCGCTCCGACTCGCGGACGTGCGCCTCGACTCGCTCGCGGGGCTTACGCCTGACGCCGTCGAATCAGCGTCACGCCGTCCCTGACGGTCAGCATCAGCTGCTCCACGCGGTCGTCGGCCGCCACGTGATCGTTGAACGCCTTGACCGCCTGCGTGCTCTCGTCGCCTTCGTCCTCCACGACGCGCCCTGACCAGAGCACGTTGTCGGCGACGATGAACCCGTCGCCGGCGAGCTGTGGCAGCACCGCCTCGTAGTAGTCGATGTAGTTCGTCTTGTCCGCGTCGATGAAGACCAGGTCCCAGGGCCCTTCGACCTGCGACAGCTGCTCGAGCGCCGGGCCGACCCGGTACTCGACGAGGTCGGCGACGCCCGCCTCGGCCGCGTAGCGGCGTGCGACCTCCGTCGTCTCCTCGTTCACGTCGAGGCTCGTGACCCGGCCGCCCTCGGGCAGCGCGAGCGCCATGGAGATGGACGAGTAGCCGGTGAACGTGCCGATCTCGAGGATGCGCCGTGCGCCCGAGAGCCGGACGAGCCAGCCGAGCAGTTGGCCCTCGAGCGGCCCGACCATCATCTGGGGCCAGTCCTGCGTCGCCCGGGTCTCCTCCTCGAGACGCCGGAAGAAGTCCAGATCCGGCGTCGAGCGCTCGACCGCGTACCGCTCGACGTCCTCGTTGACGATGCTCATTCCACCCTCCCGATCAGGACGCAGGCGTTGTGGCCGCCGAGACCCATGGCGTTCGAGATCGCGACCTCGACGTCGGCGTCCCGCGCCTCGTTCGGGACGTAGTCCAGGTCGCACACCGGGTCCGGGTGCTCGTAGTTGATCGTCGGCGGCAGCTTCCCGTGGTGCACCGCGAGCGCGGCCATCTGCGCCTCGATCGCGCCGGCGGCGCCGAAGCAGTGGCCCATCATCGACTTCGTCGACGAGACGGCGAGCTCGTAGGCGTGATCGCCGAAGAC
>DASTWB010000252.1:0-11939 GCA_035758725.1 Gaiellaceae bacterium | reverse complement strand
GCGCCTGGGGCCGAGCCAGCTGCGCGTGCGGCGCTCGTCCACGCGCGTGGCGCCCTTCGCCTTCCCCTCCGCCACGCGCCTCGCGGCCTTTCGGCACAGCGCGGCGATCTGCCGCTCGAGGTTCCGGACCCCCGCCTCGCGCGTGTACTCGCGGATGACGGTGCGGAGCGCGCCTTCCGCGAACGTCACCTGCTGCGCCGAGAGGCCGTGCGCCTCGAGCTGCTTCGGCACGAGGTAGCGCTTGGCGATCCCAAGCTTCTCGTCCTCGGTGTAGCCGGAGAGCTGGATGACGTCCATCCGGTCGAGGAGCGGCGGTGGGATCGTCTCGAGCTGGTTCGCCGTGCAGATGAAGAGGACCGTGGAGAGGTCGAACGGCAGGTCGAGGTAGTGGTCGCGGAAGGCGTGGTGCTGCTCGGGGTCGAGCACTTCGAGCATGGCGCTCGCCGGATCGCCACGAAAGTCCGAGCCCATCTTGTCGATCTCGTCGATCAGGAAGACCGGGTTCCTCGACTCGGCGTCGCGCAGCGCCCGGATGATCGTCCCCGGCATCGCGCCGATGTAGGTGCGGCGATGCCCTCGGATCTCGGACTCGTCGCGCACGCCGCCCACCGAGATGCGCGTGAACGTGCGTCCGAGCGCCCTGGAGATCGAGTGGCCGAGCGACGTCTTGCCGACGCCCGGCGGCCCGACGAAGCAGAGGATCGAGCCGGAGACGTCGCCGCGCAGCTTCGCGACGGCGAGGTACTCGATGATGCGTTCCTTGACCTTGTCGAGGTCGTAGTGGTCCTCGTCCAGGACGGTGCGGGCGTGCTCGAGGTCGAGGTTGTCCTCGGTCGTCTGCGACCAGGGAAGCGACAGGATCCAGTCGACGTAGGTCCGGATCACGCCGTACTCTGCGGCCGCGGCGGGCAGTCGCTCCAGGCGGCCGAGCTCGCGGTCGACGGCTTTCCGGACGTCCTCGGGAAGGCCGGCGGACTCGACACGCTCGCGCAGCTCGCGGAGCTCGGCCTGCTCCGGGTCACCCTCGCCGAGCTCGTCCTGGATCGCCTTCATCTGCTGGCGGAGGAAGAACTCGCGCTGGCCCTTCTCCATCTCGGACTGGACCTGCGACTGGATCTTCGTCCCGAGCTCGAAGACCTCGAGCTCGCGGCTGAGGATCCCGGACAGCTCGCGCAGCCGATCCTCGACGTTCGCCTGCTCCAGGAGCTGCTGCTTCTCCTCGGTCTTCAGCCTTAGGGTCGAGGCGACGAGGTAGGAGAGCGCACTCGGGTCGTCGACGTTCGCCGCGGCGAGCTCCAGCTCGGCCGGCAGGTACGGGACGAGACCGACGATCCGGCCGTAGAGCATCTGGACGTTGCGGGTCAGGGCCTCGAGCTCCGGTGTCTCCTCGAGGAGGTCGGTGACCGGCTCGAAGCTGCCGATGAGGTACGGCTCGTCCTGAAGCCGGCTCTCGAGGCGCACGCGCTCCACGCCCTGGACGAGGATGCGAAGCGTCCCGTCCGGGACCTTGATCAGCTTGTGGACAACCGCCGCGGTGCCGACCTCGTAGAGGTCGTCCCAGTCGGGCTGCTCGACGTCCGGGTTCTTCACGGTCACGAGCGCCAGCAGGCGGTCCCTCGCGACGACGTCGTCGATCAGCTTGATCGAGCGTTCCTGGCCGATCGCGAGCGGGGTCGCCGACTCCGGGAAGACGACGGTCTCCTTCAGCGGCAGGATTGGCAGCGCCGGCGGCAGCTCGATGTCGTCGCGGGCGGCGGCCTCGGTCGGCTCGAACTCGACGTCGGTCACGTGCTCCTCCTGACCTGGATCGGAACCGGCCGTGCCCGCGCCGCGGGCTTCGCGATCGGGATCACGATCGAGAGGAGGCCCCGGTCGTACGTGGCCTCGGCGTGGGCCGGGTCGGCGTCGTCGGGAAGCTGCACGACCCGCTGGAACGGGCCGTACTCGATCTCCATCTGCTGGTACGTGCGACCCTCGCAGTCGGCGCGACGCCGCTCCCCCGAGATCACGAGCGAGCCCTCGGCGGTCGTGACGT
The DNA here is from genome assembly GCA_035758725.1 of Gaiellaceae bacterium. Taxonomy (GTDB): domain Bacteria; phylum Actinomycetota; class Thermoleophilia; order Gaiellales; family Gaiellaceae; genus JACDAN01. Next base: position 9,904 of record DASTWB010000252.1, on the reverse strand, counting down.
TCACGTGCTCCGGTTCGACGCCCGAGACATCGACGATCACCGTGAAGGTCGCCGGATCCTCGGTCCGGAAGCAGTCCAGCTGCGGCCGGAAACCGCGGCGCAGGCCGCCGAGCCGCGAAACCTGCCAGAGGTCCGCGAACAGCTCGTCGATCTCTTCTCGAAGGTCTCTCTTACGGGGCATTCTCGAAAACAATCGTAGCCTTGACACTGCTTGCCGACTTGCCTAACTTAGCGAGCACTAGCTTAGTGACTACTAACGCGGTCGCAGAAGGGAGGCCCCGATGGAGCGGTACGCCCACACCGTGATCCGGTATCGCTGGTTCATCCTCGCCGCATGGCTCGTCGTTCTAGTCGCGTCGGTCGTGGCATCGTCGGGCCTCAACAGCCTGCTCACGAACCGGTTCGTGCTCCCCGGCGCCGAGAGCGAGAAGGCCGGAGACATCCTCAAGCAGCACTTCGGACAGCAGCCCGAGGGCTCGTTCTCCCTCGTCGTGCAGGGCAAGCCGGGCTCCGCTCAGACGCTCCTCGGCCCGACGCGGGCCGCCGCAACCCGCGCGGCGGCCGCGCTGGAGACTGGGAAGGTCGCGGGTGTCCGGCCGGTGGCGGGCGACGTCGTGTCCGCGAGCATCGTCTCGGAGCTGCAGCCTGCCGACGCCAAGGGCTACACGGCCGCGATGCGGAAAGCCGCGGGCGACATCCCCGGCGCGTCGCTCTACGTGACCGGACAGTCGGCGATCGAGCACGACCTCGAGCCCGTCCAGAACCGCGACCTCTTCGTCGGCGAGGTGCTGATCGCGATCCCGATCGCGCTCGTGATCCTCGTCTTCGTCTTCGGAACGCTCGCGTTCCTGCTGCCGTTCATGCTCGCCGCCGCCGCGATCCCGACGACGCTCGCCTTCGTCTGGATCTTCGCGAACTTCATGCAGCTCTCGACCTACCTGACCAACATGGTCACGCTCATCGGGCTCGGGATCGCGATCGACTACTCGCTGCTGATGGTGCATCGCTACCGCGAGGAGCGCCGCGCCGGGCGATCGAAGGAGGACGCCGTCGCGGTGACGATGAACACGGCCGGGCGCGCGGTCATCTTCAGCGGGACGGCCGTCGCCATCGGCCTCGCCCTCATGCTCTTCATGCCGCTGCCGTTCATGCGCGGCTTCGGCCTCGCCGGCCTGCTGATCCCGCTCGTCTCGGTCGCGGCTGCGATGACGCTCCTCCCGGTGCTCATGTACTGGCTCGAGGATCGGATGGACCGCGTGCGCCTGATCCCGAAGCGGATCATCGAGCGGCGCGAGGACGCCGAGAGCGGCTTCTGGGCCAGGCTCGCCACCACGATCATGAAGCGGCCCGCCGTCTTCGCGGCGGGGACGACCGCCGCACTGCTCCTGCTCGCGCTGCCCGTCCTCCAGCTCCAGCTCGGGCCGGGGTCGAACGAGGGCATCCCGCAGGATCTCGAGTCGGTGCAGGGGCTGAATGCGCTGAGCTCCGCGGTCGGCGCCGGAGCACTCTCGCCCACGAGCATCGTCATCGACACGAAGCGCGCCGGCGGCGCGTCTGATCCGGCGGTCCAAGCCGGCGTGGAGCGGCTCGCGAGCCTGCTGCGGGGCGACTCCGAGATCGCCGACGTCGTGGCCGCCGGTCCGCAGACCGTCGACGCAAGCCGCCGCTACATCGAGGTGCAGGCGATCGGGAAGCACGAGTACGGCCTGCCGGACTCGCAGGAGTTCGTCCACCGGCTGCGCGACGTGATCATCCCGGCCGCGGCGTTCCCGGCGGGCGTCGAGGTCCTCGCGGGCGGCGGGCCGCCGTTCGGCGTCGACTTCCTCGACATCACGTACGGCGCCTTCCCGTGGCTCGTGCTGGCCGTGCTGCTGCTGACGTACGTCCTGCTCGTACGCGCGTTCCGGTCGCTGATCCTGCCGCTGAAGGCGATCGTCCTGAACCTGCTCTCGATCGGCGCGGCGTACGGGATCCTCGTCCTCGCGTTCAAGCTCGGCGCGGGCGAGCCGTTCGGCCTGACGCAGTTCGACCAGATCGAGGGGTGGATCCCCGTCTTCCTGTTCGCGATGCTCTTCGGGCTCTCGATGGACTACGAGGTGTTCCTCGTCAGCCGCATGCGCGAGGAGTGGGACGCCACGAAGGACAACGAGGCGGCGGTCCGGCAGGGCCTGGCGAAGACCGGGCGGCTGGTGACGGCGGCGGGCCTGATCATGGTCGCGGCGTTCATGGGGTTCGTCGCCGGCTCGATCGTCGGGCTCCAGCAATTCGGGCTCGGCCTGGCGGCGGCGATCCTGATCGACGTCACGATCATCCGCGCCCTGCTCGTGCCGAGCGCGATGAAGCTGTTCGGCCGCTGGAACTGGTGGCTTCCGGAGGGCGCGGCGAAGATCTTCCGCGTGAAGCCCTCGCCGCTCGAGGCGGCGCCCGCGCCGGCGCTACGGCCGACCGGCCGCTAGCGGACGAGCGCGATCAGGATCAGGAGCGCGACGATCGCGATCGGCAGCCACGCCCAGCGCATGACGTCGAACGCGCGCTCCTCGCCGGGCCGCGGGCCCGGCTCCGGCGTGTAGGGGTCGATCGGCGGCGCGGGCTGGTGCGGGATCTCGTCCTCGCCCTCCATGACGGGGATCGGCTCCTCCGCGTCGACGATGTGCTCGCGCTCGTTGTCGCTCATCGCCGCATTGATAGCCAATTACGATCCGGCCCGTGAAGGGAGTCATCCTCGCCGGCGGCAGCGGCACGCGGCTTCATCCGCTCACGCGGATCACGAACAAGCACCTGCTGCCGATCTACGACCGCCCGATGGTGACGTATGCGATCGAGGCGTTGGTGACGTGCGAGGTCCGGGAGCTGATGGTGGTGACCGGCGGGACGCACGCGGGCGAGTTCCTGCGGCTCCTGGGGAACGGGCACGAGTGGGGAATCGACCGCCTCTCCTACGCGTACCAGGAGCGGGCGGGATCGCCGAGGCGCTCGGGCTCGCGGAGCGCTTCGCGGGCGGCGAGCCGATCGTGGTCATGCTCGCCGACAACGTCCTCGAGCGGTCGATCAAGCACGCGGTCGACAACTTCCGCGAGCAGGGAAAGGGCGCGCGCATCCTCCTCTCGCCAGAGGACGATCCCGAGCACCTGCGCCACCTCGGCGTCCCCGAGCTCGACGGCGAGCGCGTCGTCCGGATCATCGAGAAGCCCGAGGATCCGCCGAGCAGCTTCGCCGTCACCGGGATCTACTTCTACGACGAAGGGGTCTTCGAGATCATCCCGCAGCTCGAGCCGTCCGGCCGGGGGGAGCTCGAGATCACGGACGTCAACAACTGGTTCATCGACCAGGGGACGATGGAATACGACATCGTCGAGGGCTTCTGGGGCGACGCCGGCGAGTCGATCGAGGCGTACTACGCCGTCAACGACTTCGTCCGCGAGCACGGCGCGAACAAACCGTGATCCTGATCACCGGCGCCGGCGGCCAGCTCGGCACGGCGCTGGCGGAGGTCTTCCCGGACGCCCGGGCCGTCTCGAGGGCCGAATGGGACGTCGCCGAGCCGTACCCCTTCGCGGAGCCGCCGGAGCTCGTGTTGCACGCGGCGGCGTGGACGAAGGTCGACGACGCCGAGTCGGATCCCGAGGGCGCCCGACGGGCGAACGTCGAGGGGACCCGCAACGTGGCCGGGCTCGGCGCCCCGGTCGTCTACTACTCGAGCGACTACGTGTTCGACGGGACGCAGGGCGCCCCGTACGTCGAGAGCGACCCGACGAGCCCGCTGGGCGTCTACGGGCGGACGAAGCTGGAGGGGGAGCGGGAGATCGGTCTCGGCTGGATCGTCCGCTCGTCGTGGCTCTTCGGCTGGACGGGCCACAACTTCGTGCGCACGATGCTGCGGCTCGGATCGGAGCGCGACGAGGTCTCGGTCGTCGCCGACCAGCGCGGTTGCCCGACCTACGTCGGACACCTGGCCGAGGCGACGCGAGCGCTGCTCGACCGGCCGCACGGCGTCTACCACGTGGCCGCCGACGGCGACTGCACCTGGGCCGATTTCGCCGAGGCGATCTTCGAGGAGGCGGGCCTCGACTGCCGGGTGCGCCGGATCACGACTGCCGAGTTCGGCGCCCCCGCGCCGCGGCCCGCCTACTCGGTGCTCCGGAGCGAACGAGAGGCCCCACGCCTCCCCCACTGGCGGGACGGCCTGCGCGAGTGCCTCGGCCGGATTCGCGGATAGGCTGTTCGGCGCTGTGGCGATCCTCGTGACAGGCGGCGCGGGCTTCATCGGCTCGCACTTCGTCAAGCGCCTCGTGGCCGGCGGGGAGCCGGTCGTCGTGCTCGACAAGCTCACGTACTCCGGTAACCAGGCCAACCTCGAGGGCGTCGAGCATCGGTTCGTCCAGGGCGACATCGCGGACCCCGCGGCCGGCGCGAAGGCCGGCGAGGGCTGCGAGGCGATCGTCAACTTCGCGGCCGAGACGCACGTCGACCGCTCCATCCTGGCCGCCGGCGAGTTCATCCAGACGGACGTGTTCGGCACCCACGTCCTGCTCGAGTACGCCCGGGAGAAGGGGATCCGGATGGTGCACGTGTCGACCGACGAGGTCTACGGCGACGTGCCGCCCGGCGTCCGCTCCAGAGAGGTGGATTCCGTCCGCCCCTCGAGCCCCTACTCCGCGTCGAAGGCCGGCGGCGACTTGCAGGTGCTCGCATACGTCCGCACCTACGACGTCGACGCGTCGATCACGCGCGGGGCGAACACGTACGGCCCGAACCAGTATCCCGAGAAGCTGATCCCGCTCTTCGTGACCAATGCCTTCGACGGCGAGCCGCTGCCGGTCTACGGCGACGGGAAGCAGGTGCGCGAGTGGCTGCACGCCGACGATCACGGAGGCGGCATCGAGCTCGTCCTGCGCGAGGGCCGGCCGGGCGAGATCTACAACATCGGCGGCGAGGAGCGGGAGAACCTCGACGTCGTGCAGGGCATCCTCGAGCTGACGGGCGCCGACGCGTCGCTCGTGCGCCACGTCGAGGACCGCCCCGGCCACGATCGCCGCTATGCGCTCGACGACTCGAAGCTGCGCGGCCTCGGCTGGGCTCCGCAGCACTCGTTCGCAGAGGGGCTCGCGGAGACCGTCGAGTGGTACCGCGGGAATCGCGCGTGGTGGGAGCCGCTCAAGTCGGGCGAGTACCGCGCGTACTACGAGCAGCAGTACGCGGCGCGCCTGAGCTGATCAGGCGCAGCGGGCGCGAGCTTCCCTGATCTCCCGCCGGCTGCCCTGGATCTGCTCGGAGGTGTCGAGGTACGGCAGGGCCTCGTCGCAGCGGCCCTGCTCGACGAGGGCGCGGCCGAGGTCGTAGTTCGCGTACGCCTCGTACAGCTCGCCGCTGCCCTCGAGCTTCTGCACCGCCCGGCGCGCGACCCGCTCCGCCTCGGCCCATCGGCCCTGGCCGAGCAGGCGGGTGGCCTCGTCGGTCAGCTGCGTGCCGCTCTTGCCGCCCGCGGAGGGCGGAGGCGGCGGGGGAGCGGTCGCGGTCGGCGGGGGAGGCGCCGGCGGGGGAGCGGGGGCGGTCGTCGTCACGCTCGTCGTGACCGTCGTGCCCTCCTGCGTGATCGTCCGTGCGACGGTCCGGGCCTGGGGGTCGTCGTCACCGCCTCCGAGGATTCCGGCCATGGCGAGCCCACCGCCGAGCGCAAGCAGGCCGAGGAGCGCGGCCCCGACCCAGACGAGCGCGTTGGGCCCGCGCCGGCCCGGCGGGGACGCCGGCCGGTACTCCCACTCGTCCTGGGCGGCGGCGAGCTGCCTCGTCGTCCCGGCCGCGTGCGAGAGCGCTTCGCGCAGCGAGGCGACGAAGTCCGCGGCGCTCGGAAAGCGGTCGTCCGGCTCCTTCGCGAGTGCCCGCCGCAGTACCGGGTCGACCTCGGGCGGCACGTCGCTGTGCCGGCTCGGGTACGGGATCGGCGCGTGGACATGCGCTGCAGCCTCCGCGGTCGGCGACTCCGAGGCGTACGGGCGCTCACCCGTCAGGAGCTCGTAGGCGACGATGCCGAGTGCGTAGCGGTCGCTTGCCGGCGTCGCCCGCTGGCCCTTGGCCTGCTCGGGCGAGAGGTACCCGGACGTCCCGAGCACGGTTCCGGTCATCGTCATCGAGTCGAGGCCGACGGCGCTGGCGACTCCGTAGTCCGCGACCCGGACCTCGCCGCGTCCGTCGAGAAGCAGATTTCCCGGCTTGACGTCGCGATGCACGATGCCCTCGGTGTGCGCGGCGTCGAGCGCGCCGGCCGCCTCCTCGAGCCAGCGCAGGACGTCGGCAGGATCCTGGGCGCCGCCGGATCGCAGCCGTTCCTCGAGCGTTCCGCCCTCGAGGAACTCCATGACGATGTACGGCCGTCCTTCCCACTCGCCGACGTCGAAGATCGTCACCGTGTTCGGAGCGGCGGACAGACGGGCGGCGGCGAGCGCCTCCCGCTTGAAGCGCTCGCGGATCGACGCGTCGTCCGCGTAGCGGTCGGCGAGGACCTTGATCGCCACCGTGCGCCCGAGCTCCGTGTCGGTCGCGCGGTAGACGTCGCCCATGCCGCCGCGCGCAACGTGCTCGGGATCGCGGAAGCGCGGAGGCAGAATCGGTCCAGGGTCGGCCACGGACAGGTCGTTTCCGCTGAAGGCAGGGCAGAAACGCACGCCCCTGTTAGGAATCGGTTTGCGGAGCAGGAATCCGCAGGAGGATGCGCTAGCCTCAGACAGGTTCCTGCGGAGCTCCGGGGGCACCCAATCGTCCATGTCTCGCGGCCAGGTCCTGATAGCCGGCGTTCTCGCTGCGCTCCTCGCGGCCGGTATCGGTGCGGCCTCGAGCCGGCGGGCGGCTCAGGCCGAGGCGGCCGGGAAGCCGGGCACGCCGGTCTTCCTGATCACGGGCCGCGGCTGGGGCCACGGAGTCGGGATGAGCCAGTGGGGCGCGAACGGCTTCGCGCGGCGCGGCTACGACTACCGGCGGATCCTCGGCCACTACTACCGCGGCACGACGATGGGCAAGGCGCCGATCGCGAAGGTGCGGGTCCTCCTGGCGGGGAGCAAGCCCAGCCTGACCATCGCCTCCGAGGCGCCGTTCCGCGTGCGGGACGCGACCGGGAGGACGAGGACGCTCACGGCCAAGCAGGTGATCGGCGCGGGCCTGAAGGTGCAGACCCAGGGAGCCAGGAAGCGCGTCGCGCTCCGGCCGCCGCTCGTGTTCCTTCCGGGCGACGAGCCGTTGCGGCTCGGCCGCCGTTACCGCGGCACGATCCAGGTCGACAAGCTCGGCAAGCGGCTGCGCGCGATCAACGTCGTCGGGCTCGAGCAGTACCTCTACGGCGTGGTTCCCGCCGAGGTCCCCGACGACTGGCCCCCCGAGGTCCTCAAGGCCCAGGCGGTCGCGGCGCGCTCCTACGCTCTCGCCACGCGCAAGACGAACGGGCCGTTCGACCTCTTCCCGGACGTCCGCAGCCAGGTCTACCGGGGGGTCGACGAAGAGGAGGACTCGACGAACGCCGCCGTCGACGAGACGGCCGGCGAGGTGCTCGAGTACGGCGGCCGGATCGTGACCGCGTACTTCCATTCGACCTCGGGCGGTAGGACGGCGTCCGTCGAGGACGTGTGGGTCGGATCGAAGCCGACGCCGTACCTGACCGGTGTCGACGATCCGTACGACTCGATCTCCCCCCATCACACCTGGGGCCCGGTCCTGATGCCCGCTGCCCGGCTCCAGCGGGTCCTCAAGGCCCCCGGCGGCCTGCTCGACGTCAGGACGACGGTCAACCGGTCGCTCCGGGCCGACAGGGTGATCGGCGTCGGCACTGCGGGCGAGGCATCGGCACGGGCCGCCGACGTCCGGCGTGAGCTCGGCCTCCGGTCGACGTGGTTCCGTGTCGGCGTGCTCGCCCTCCCACAGCCGGCCGCGCCGCACGTGTTCGGCGGGACGACCCGCCTGACCGGAACCGCGCGCGGCGTCCAGGGCGTCCGGCTCGAGCATCTCGGCCCGTCCGGCTGGCGAGTCGTCGCGAGCCCGAAGGCCGCCAGTGACGGGACCTTCTCGGTCGCGGTGCGGCCGACGGCGACGGCGCAGTACCGACTCTCGGTCGGCGCAGCCCGTACTCCGGCGATCCGCCTGGGCGTCGCTCCGCAGCTCCGGCTTCTCCCGGTGACCGATCCGATGGAGCTTCGCGGGACGATGCGCCCCGTGATCGTCGGGGCCGCAGTGCAGGTCCAGAGGCTCAACGGCAGGACCTGGGGAACCGTGGGCCGCGCGACCGTTGCCGAGGACGGCTCGTTCGCCGCGGTCATGCACGTGCCGCCGGGGAGCTACCGCGCGCGCGTCGCGACCCCCGGGCGAGGGCTCGTCGCCGGGACGAGCCAGACGATGGTTGTGAACGGATGAAGCGTTTCGTCGCAGTCCTGGCCCTGGCGCTTGCGCTGCCCGGCGCCGCCGACGCCGCGCGGTTCGCCGTCGGCGTCGCGCCGGGAGCGGACCGGGCCGCGCTTGCGAGGACGATCGAGGAGCGGACGGGCGGCACGGTCGAGCCGCTCGCCCCGTTCGCCGTCGTCCTGGAGGCCGAGGAGGCGGCAGGCGTCCTGGAGCTCCCCGGTGTCGCGTACGTCGAGCGGCTCGGGACCCGCGGCCGCCGCATGGCGTTCGTGCCGACCGATCCGTTGGCGAGCCGCCAGTGGCACCTCGGCGCGGTGCAGGCCTTCGACGCCTGGGCGCAGCGCCCGACGCTTCCCGGAATGCGCGTCGCGATCGTCGACTCGGGCATCGACGGGGGGCATCCGGAGTTCGCCGGCCGCATCGCGGAGGCGCGGAGCTTCGTCGGCGGCTCGGCACGCCGGGACGCGCACGGCCACGGCACCTTCATCGCCGGCCTGATCGCGGCCGCGCTGAACAACGACCAGGGGATCGCAGGCATGGCCTTCCCGGCCCAGCTGCTCGTCGCGAAGGTCGTGCGCGCCGATGGGGTCGTGCCGCTGGAGGCGGAGGCGCGCGCGATCCGCTGGGCGGTCGACCGGAAGGCCAGCGTGATCAACCTCAGTCTCGGCGGCGTGCGTGACCCGCTCGACCCTGCCCGGGACAGCTTCTCGCCCCTCGAGGCGAGCGCCGTGGAGTATGCGATCCGGCGGGGCGTGATCGTCGTGGCGGCGGTCGGGAACGGCGACAGCGCGCCGGAGCAGCCGTGGCGCTACGCGAGCTATCCGGCGGCGCTTCCCCACGTCCTCGGCGTGAGCGCGGTCGCGCGGGACGGATCCGTGCCGGCGTTCTCCAACCGCGATCCGTTCTACAACGACATCTCGGCGCCCGGCGACGAGCTCTTCTCGACGCTGCCGCGGAACGTGACCGCCGAGCGGCCGACGTGCGAGAACCAGGGCTACTCCGAGTGCGGGCCACTCGAGTATCGCCGACCGCAGGGCACGTCGTTCGCGGCGGCGATCGCGTCGGCCGCGGCCGTCCTCGTGCGCGCGTCGTGGCCGGCGCGGAGCGGCCAGCAGATCGTGGGCCTGATGGAGCGGAGCGCGACCGACATGACACCGGAGACCGGCTGCCGGCGGTGCGCCGCCGGCAGAGACCCGATCAGCGGCTGGGGCAGGCTCAACGTCGCCGCGGCGGTCGACTGGGCCGGCCGGCTGCCGGCGCACGACAGGTACGAGACGAACGACGACGCCGGCTCCCGGGCCTGGCGGATCCGCAGGAAGGCGCGCGGCTTCCACCTGATCGCCGCTCTCGACTACTGGGACGACCCGAACGACGTCTACGCCGTCAGGCTGAAGAAGGGCGGGCGCCTCGCCGTCACGCTCACCGGCAAGGCGGCGGCGGACGTCAACCTCATCCTCTGGAAGCCCGGCACGCGGCGGGTGGAGTCACGGTCGTCGGCGCTGGTCGCGAGGGCCTCGTCGAC
>DASTWB010000248.1:0-3906 GCA_035758725.1 Gaiellaceae bacterium | reverse complement strand
ACCATCTGCGCCATCATCGTGGGGACATTCACAAGAATCGTCGGCTCGTGCCGGGCGATCAGCTCGAAGATTCGCTCGGGCGTCGAGCGCTCCGGGAAGACGATGCCGGCGGCGCCGACGCCGAAGGGAAAGAGCGCGGCGAGGTCGCGCGCGTAGCCGAAGAAGAGCTTCGGCACGGGGAGCACCAAGTCGTCGGGCTGGAGGTCGAGCACGCCCCGCGCGTACCACTCGAAGCTCAGCACCGCGCTGTGGGTCGGATGGACGGCGGCCTTGGGCCGGCCCGTGGAGCCGGTCGTGAACTTCCAGATCGCGATGTCGTCCTTTGTCGTCGGCGCCGGGTCGAGCTCGGGCGAGGCGGCGGCGAGCCGGTCCGCGTAGGACTCGTCCACGACGAGGACCTCGCGGAGCCACCGGGCAGACGCGGCTGCCTCGCGGACCGCCGGCTCCGTCGTCCCGTCGGCGACGACCACGCCTGCGCGCGTGTAGTCCAGGAAGTAGGCGTAGTCCTTCGGCTGGAGGAACGTGTACGCCTCGGCCGTGACCGCCCCGATCTTCTGCGCGCCGTACCAGAGTGCGACGAGCTCGACCGAGTCGCCGAGGACGAGGAGCACGCGCTCCTCCGGCCGGACGCCGAGCTCGAGCAGGACGTTCCCGCTGCGGTTCACGAGCTCGGCCAGCCGGGAGTAGCTCGTCGGGCCGCCCGGCCCCAGCAGCGCCGTCCTGTCGCCCCGTCCCTCCTCGACGTTTCGGTCGACGAAGTGGGTCGCGAGGTTGAGCTCGCGGGGGAGGTCGGCGTGCGTGATCACCGCCGCGCGACCTCCCGGACGAGCTCGACGAGCATGTCGGCCAGGATCTCGAACGTCTGCCCGCCCTCTTCGGCCGTGGCCTCGGCCGGCGAGCCGCAGTAGGCCTCGTCCATGCCCATCGCGAGGAAGTCGTTGCGCCCCTCGGCGATCGCGCCCGGCATGTCGACGATCTTCGCCTCGAGAGCGCTCATCCGGTCGCCGTGGACGAGCTCCGGACGGTCGGCGAGAACGAGCGAGGTCTCGTACCGGCCGGCGTGGCACGAGCCGATCCGAAACTCCTCGGTCAGCCGCTCGGCATTGACTCTCCGGGTCAGCTCGAGGAGCGGGAGCCCGGTGCGGCGCAGGGTCTCCACCTGCTCGGGCTCGAAGTGGCTGTTGACGAGGACGATTCGCTCGAGCTGGCCGGCGAGGTCGCCGAGGAGCGCGGCGAGCGTCTCCTCCGAGATGCCCAGGGCGCCGGGGAAAGCGGCTCCGTAGCGCGTGACGCCGTACGCGAGCGGAGGCAGGACGAGGACGTCGATCTCGCCCTCGAGGCGAGCCGCGGCCCGCTCGCAGATGCCGATCGAGATCAGCGTGTCTGTCGAGAGCGGGGCATGCGGCCCGTGCGGCTCGGTCGCCCCGAGCGGGAAGAGGTGGACGGCGTCCGCGCGCCCCTCCAGGTCCGGGTAGGCCAAGTCCGCGAAGTTCAGGGCCGAACCTCCGCAAGTAACAAGTTGTTACTTGGAACGAGAGGGCGCTCGATCTGTGCCTCGGGAAGGTCGAGCAGGCACAGATCGGCACGTCCCGCTCCGACGATGGTGTTCACCTCGTCGATCGTCGTCAGGTAGCCGCCGACGAGGGTCGGCACGCGCGCCTGGTTGCGGACCCGGTCGCTGAGCGCGGTCAGGAAGCCGCGGCGGTACTCCGGCCGGTCGTCATGGACGGTCTGGCCGGCCTCGACGTGGACGAGGTCGGCGCCGCCGTCCCTCAGTGCTCGCGCGATCTCGATTCCGTCCTCGGCGGAGTTGCCGCGCGGGTGCCAGTCGGTGACCGAGAGACGGACGGCGAGCGGCCCGTTCCAGGCGGCCCGGACCGCCTCGAGCACGGAGAGCGGGAACCGCGTCCGGTCCTCGGCGGGGTTCGTGAGGGGCGAGAGGTAGCTCCCGAGCAGGTAGCCGTGGGCCATGTCGAGCTCGAGGACGTCGACACGCAGCTCGCCCGCCCGCCCGGCGGCTGCGACGAACTGCTCGAGCAGCGCATCCTCCTCGGGTTCGCCCGGTAGGGCTGAGAACGGGCCGTACGGCCGCCGCGACGGCGCGACGATCGGCCACCCGTCCGGAAGCGGCAGGTCACGCCCGGCCGACGGTGGCCGGCACGCCCCTCTCCGCCCGGCATGTCCCAGCTGGAGGAGAACCGGCCCTTCTGGCCGCGTCCACTCGTCGATCGTCGGCGTCTCCGGCGAGATCCGTCCGTCGGGCGCCACCGCGACGAGCCCGCTCGGCGTCAGCCCGAACCGGTTCGGGAAGGTCACGCCCTGCAGCTCGAACGGCGAAAACGCCGGCGGCGGAGAGACCTCGCGCCCGCCGAACCAGCCGTCGAGCGCGCGGGTGAACTGCGGATCGCGGATCCCGAGGCTGGCATGGGTGATCCGGCCGCTCCGGGTGAGCAGGTTGAAGGCGAACTGGATCGGCTCGAGGTGCGTGTAGCTCGCGACCCGCCTGAAGTAGGCCGCGCTGTCGCTGGCGGCCTGCTGCGTCCGTTCGACGGCGGGGCCGCGCTCGAGCTCGTAGTCGACGAGAGCCGCGTCCACGTCCCAGCCCCGGCGGGCCAGCGCGTTCGCGAGCGCGATCGAGTCCTCCATCGCGAGCTTCGTGCCCGATCCGATCGAGAAGTGCGCGGTGTGGACGGCGTCACCGAGCAGCACCACGCGCCCGTCGTGCCAGACCCGGTTCGTCACCTTCGGGAAGTCCAGCCAGATCGACCGGTTGGAGAAGAGCTCCCGGCCGCGGAGGTCGCGCGCGAAGAGCTGCTCGCAGTACGCGAGATTCTCCTCCTCGGTCATGTCCTGATGCCCGGCACCGAGCCACGTCTCGTGGGGGCACTCGACGATGAAGGTCGACATCTGCTCGTCGTAGGGGTACGCGTGGACGTTGTAGAGCCCGTGCTCGGTCTCCTTGAAGACGAACGTGAAAGCGTCGAAGACGTGGTCGGTGCCGAACCAGACGTACTTCGAGCCCTCGGGCTCGACGGCGGTACCGAAGTCGCCGAGGCGCCGCACGAGCGAGTTCGCGCCGTCGGCCCCGACGACCAGGTCCGCCTCCGGCAGGTCGGCGACCTCCACGCCGAACTCGAGCTCGACCCCCACTGCGAGCGCCCGCCGCTGCAGGATCTCCAGCAGGCGCTTCCGTGCGATCGCCGAGAACGAGTGGCCCCGAGAGCGCAGCTCGCGGTCCCGGTAGCGGATGTCGACCCGGTTCCAGCGCGCGAACGTGTCCGTGATCTCGAGGTGCGTCTCCGGGTCCGCGTCCCGCAGCGAGCCGAGGGTCTCCTCGCTGAAGACGACGCCCCAGCCGAACGTCGCGTCCGGCGCGTTCCGCTCGGCCACCCGAACCTCCACCCCCGGATCGGCCTTCCGCAGCAGGATCGCGAGGTAGAGCCCGGCGGGCCCGCCGCCGACGATCTCGACCCTCACGCGAGCGCCTCCGCGAGCCGGTCGAGCTCCTCGGCGACGGGCACGGTCGGGAAGAGGACGAGCTCGTCGCAGCCGGCCTCCTCGTACCCGCGGACGAAGTCCTTGAGCGCCCGCCCGCTCGTCAGGTTCTCGGCCACGACCCGCTCGGCGAACGGCCCGGTGAACGCGTAGTAGTCGCGGAGGTAGGCGTTCCCCTGCTCGGCGTCGCCGAAGCAGAAGTAGCCCTGGCCCCAGAGCCGGGGGCGCCCGGGACGGCCGAGGTCGCGCCACGCGGCCTCCGCCCGCGCGGCCGCCGAGGCGAACGCGCGCGGGGGCCCGCCGCCGTGGACGTAGCCGTCGCCGTACCGGGCCATCCGCGAGAACGCCTGGCCGCTGAGCCCCCCGACGAGGAGCTCGATGCCGTCGCGGGCCGGCCCGACGCGCTCGGCG
>DASTWB010000242.1:0-4267 GCA_035758725.1 Gaiellaceae bacterium | reverse complement strand
CCGCCGGAGCTGATCGAGGACGAGACGGCCCGGCGCGAGCTCCTCGCCGCCTCCTAGTCCAAGTAACAACTTGTTACTAAGTCCGGAAGGGCCGCTTGGTTCCGCTGGAAGGCGGCTGGTTTCCTCGCCTTCCGAGGCTTGTAACAACTTGTTACTTGCCTTCGGGAGCTCGACGCGGTGCTCGCCCGCAGTTGCACGTGGGCGAGTTTGCTCTATCCTTCTTGCCATGGCTCGACGGCCGGCCCGCGAGCTGCTCGAGTCGCTCGACCGAGACGCTCTGGCCCAGTTCCAGGCAGGGATCCGCAAGCGCTACAGCGACGAGGACATCGTGCGCCAGCTCCAGGCATCCGCGGAGCGCCTGGGGCGGTCGCCGTCGATGCGCGAGTTCGCGGCCGATCCCGAAACGTCGGTGCACCCGCAGACGGTGATCGAGCACTTCGGCAGCTGGAACGCCGCGAAGCGAGCCGCAGGGCTCGTGCCTCGGCGCTTCGCGACCCGGGAGGAGCTCCTGCAGCTGCTGCGGGAGCTGGGGGAGAGGCTCGAGCGGACGCCGACGGCCCGCGACCTCGACGAGCACAGGCGCTCGATGCCGTCCAAGTCGCTCTACTGGCACACGTTCGGCTCGCTGACGAACGCGCTCCGGGAGGCCGGCTTCGACGTCCCGGTGGGCGAGGAGAGGCTCGAACGTGCGATCGACCAGGGCTGCGCGGTCGCGATCGCGATGGGAAGGTTGCCGAAGTTCCAGGAGTGGGGGGAGGCGCGGAGGGCGGACGAGTCCCTGATGACCGAGTGGCAGATCTACCGGATGTTCGACGTCCGCCGCGGGGCGTGGTCGACGTTCCAGTTCCTGATCCGGGAGCGGCTGCTCGAGGACGGCTACCGCGTCTCGCCGGACGGCCGCGTCTCGCGACAGGCCGCTAGAGCGAAGCGAGCGCCGTCAGGAGGCGCAGGCAGGACTCGCGCTCGCCCGGCGCGCGCACGGCGGGGAGGGGCTGCTCGGTAAAGCCCCGGTCGGGCCGGAACCGCTCCTTCCGCGCGATCCTTCCGCCCTCGAGCGTCAGCAGCTTCCCCTCGGGGAGCTCACGCGTCTTGAGCTTCGTCTGCAGGAACCGCTCGCACACCTCGAGCGCGTGCTCGGTCGAGGCGAAGAAGATCCCCTCGCGCGACTCGCCCGTCCAGAGCGGGCGTCCGACACCACGCGCGACGAAGACCCGGCCCGGCTTCCGCTCGTCGACCCAGGCGCTCGCCATCGAGCCGTGCAGCTGCTCCAGCGTCTCGCCCGCGGACCCGAACTCCTCGACCAGCGCGAAGATCGCCTCGGTGTCGACGGTCATCGACGGCTCGTCGCGCCGGAAGCCGTGCCGCTCGAAGATCTCCTCGTCGTTGAAGATGATTCCGTTGTGGACGCCGACGACGTGTCCGTGGCGCACGGGATGGTTGTTTGCCGCGATCGTCGGATGGCCCTTCGTGTAGTCGCGAACGTGGAGGAGGACCTCGACTGACTCGTCCGGAACGGTCAGCTCGGTGAGAAGCGCGCTCGCGCCCGATCGCCGCTTGTGGACGGCGACCGAGCCGCCGACCGACCGGTGCGCATATCCGACCGCATCCGCGCCGCGCTCGGCGATGCCTGCGAGCAGGGCCTGAGCCGCCAGCGTCCGGTCGATGCCGGCGTCTGGCCTCAGGCTATATCCCGCAATACCGCACATAAGAGGAACTTCGACCCCAACTTCGTGTGACGTTAGCGATTCCCTTCGGTTAGGGGACGAAACCCGGCGCCTCCCTCGAACGGGGGAACCCGCCTGGGGAACGGGGCGCCGATACAGGGGCCGTGGAGCCGCGGCCCCTTCCGAAGACTGACGCTGCCGACGCGAAAGTGCCTCATCTCGAGGTCCTGCCCGGTGCCGGCGAGCTCGACACACCCGATGTCGAGGAGCGCGAGGAGCCGGCGGGGAAGACCGACGACGGCACGCCGCTGACGGACCCGCTCAAGCTCTACGTGCGCCAGATCGGCGACGGCCGGCTCCTCACGGCCGAGGAAGAGCGCGAGCTCGCCCGACGCAAGGACGCCGGCGACGAGGCGGCCAAGCGGAAGCTGATCGAGTCGAACCTGCGGCTTGTGATGTCGATCACGCGGAACTACACGAAGGCCGGCGTGCCGCTCCTCGACCTGATCCAGGAAGGCAACCTCGGGCTCATCCGCGCCGTCGAGAAGTTCGACTGGAAGCTCGGCTTCAAGCTCTCCACGTACGCGACCTGGTGGATCCGCCAGGCCGTCGCCCGTGCGCTCGCCGACCAGGGGCGGACCATCCGCCTCCCGGTGCACGTCGCGGAACAGGCCCGGAAGGTACTCCGCGCCCGCCGCATCCTGACGCAGAAGCTCAACCGTGACCCGACCGTCGAGGAGATCGCCAAGGAGAGCGGCTTCACCGTCGAGCGGGTGCGGGAGCTCTTCGACCTCGTCGAGGATCCCGTCAGCCTCGAGACGCCGGTCGGCGACGGCGAAAGCCTCTACGGCGACCTGATCGAGGACACCAAGTCTGACCGGCCGGATGACGCCACCGCCAAACAGCTCCGCTCGGTCGAGCTCGCCGAGGCGATGCTCGCCCTGAACCCCCGCATGCGCCACGTGCTCGCCATGCGGTTCGGACTGAACGGCCAGACGCCCAAGACCCTCGAGGAGGTCGGCACCGACCTCGGCATCACGCGCGAGCGTGTCCGGCAGCTCGAGTCGCGCGCCCTACGCGAGCTGCGGTCGGTCGCGCCCGGCCTGCAGTTCTATCTCGAAGCCTGAGCGGTCGCTAGCCGACCATCTCGATGTCGTGCAGGCGGCTCAGCCGCTTGAGGGCGTGGCCCTCGATCTGGCGGACCCGCTCACGCGTCAGGTCGAGCGTGCGGCCGATCTCCTCGAGCGTCCGCGGCTCGGAGTTGTCGAGCCCGTAGCGGAGGATCAGCACGGCTCGCTCCCGATCCGACAGCGCGGTGAGGGCGCGGGCGAGCGCCTGGCTCCGCAGTGAGACCTCGACCTCCTCGTCGGGCTGCGGGCCCGAGCACGCCACGAAGTCGCCGAACACCGCGTCCTCCGTCTCGCCGACGGGCTGATCGAGGCTCGTCGACGCATGGGCAGCAGCCTTCACCTCGCGTGCCTGCTCGATGGGGAGGCTCGCCTCCTCGGCGATCTCCTCCAACGTCGGCTCGCGGCCGAGCTGCGTCCAGAGGATCCGCTCGGCCTTGTTGAGCTTCTGGAGGCGCTCGACGATGTGGACGGGCATGCGGATGGTCCGGGCCTTGTCTGCGAGCGCCCTGGCGACGGCCTGGCGGATCCACCACGTCGCGTACGTGGAGAACTTGTAGCCGCGGCGCCAGTCGAACTTCTCGACGGCGCGGATGAGCCCCAGCGTGCCCTCCTGGATCAGGTCCAAGAACGGGAGGCCCTGGTTTCGGTAGTTCTTCGCGATCGAGACCACGAGGCGGAGGTTGGACTGGATCATCCGCTGCTTGGCCTGCATGTCGCCGCGCTCGATCCGCTTGGAGAGCTCGACCTCCTGGGCCGCGGTGAGCAGCGGATGCCGGCCGGCCTCCCGCAGGAAGAGCTGGAGCGCGTCGGTCGTGGTCTCGTAGACGACCGGCGGAGGCTCCGGCGCCCTCTCGGGCTTCGGCTCCTCCTCGACGACGTCGATCCCGCGCTGCTCGAGCTCGCGCTGGAGCGCCTCGAGCTCCAGCTCGTCCAGCTCGAGCGGCTCGAGGACCTCGACCAGCTCGGCGTGGCGGACCGTGCCCGACTGCTCAGCAGCGTCGAGCAGATTGCGCAAGTCCTCGCTGCCGAGGACCGACTCGATCTCAGCCGTCGTCATCCCGCTGGTTGTCCTTTCCCCACAAAGGCGACGCAGAAACGTCTTGCTGGACCTCATCTCCCGAGGCGGGCGCGAGTCTATACCGAATCCCCAGCAGCCGCTGAGGAGCCCGGACGCACGATAACGGGCGTTATGTCAAGTTGGCCGCCGACGCCGTCGACGCAGCGGCCACTCCCCACCAACGAGCGATCATTGCCGACTGCGTTTTCGCAGCCGATTGAGCGGTGTTGCTGGGTTCACCTACGGCGAAATGCAGATCACGTGCATGTCGAGGGTCGCAATGACGGTGGATCCGTTGCTGGCGGTGCCTCGCCATGCGTCCGCCGTCTCGCCTTCCTCCACCGGGCGCACGATGCCGCTGACAGGGTCTCGCTTCCCCGGCGCCGATGCCCTGAGCGTGGCCTCGCCCGGTGCAC
>DASTWB010000235.1:0-10448 GCA_035758725.1 Gaiellaceae bacterium | reverse complement strand
TGGAAACGCCCGATCGTCGGGTCGCAGCGCCGGAGACGGGTGGGGTCAGCCGAAGATGCTCAGGCTGCTGCGACGAAAGGGCGGGCAAGCTCGGTTGTCATTTCCGCCTCCTCTCGTCGCGGGCCGGACGCACGCAGGGTAGGGAGTGCTCACCCCCGCGTCAAGCGCTCGGCAAGTCGGCGCGCGCGGAAGTCGAAGATCTCGTCGAGCCAGCCCCGCACCAGGAGACGGTTGGCGGCACGGCCGGCGGGTCCGAGTGGGACGCGGTAGCGCACCCGGTCCATGACCCGCGTGCCGGTGCCGAGGTCCTCCAGACGATGCTCGTGCACCCAGACGCGATACGGCCCGCGGAGCTGGGTGTCGGTGAACCCGTGAGGAGGATCCCAGGCCGTGATCTCCGTCGTCCAGCGGATCGGGATCCGGAAGAGCCGCAGGCTGTAGCGGAGCCGCGATCCTCGCCGGAGCCGGTCGGGGGCGTCGAGGATGCGGAAGTGGAGCCAGGGCGGTGTGATCGCCTCGAGGTTCCGCGGGTCGGCGAAGAAGTCGAACGTCTGCTCGAGCGGCGTCGGGACGAGCTGCGAGCGCTCCAGCAGGTGCTCAGCCATCGACGCCGAGCCTGCGGCGCCAGGCCTCGCCGGCCGCCCGGCCCTCCGGTGTCCGCAGGAAGTGCTCGAGCGGGACGTGAGCCCATGTTCCTTCCGCATGGGCGAGCAGGCTGCCGCCGTCGAGCAGCTGGGCGTGGATGTCGATCCGGCGGCCGTCGTCGCCGACGAGCTCGGCCCGAATCGTCAGCTCGCGGTTGATGTGCACGGGCCGCCGGTAGCGGACGGTCAGGTTCGTGGTGACCGAAGGAAAGCGGTGCCAGGTGGCCAGCAGCCCGGCCGCCTCGTCGAGCGCGGCCGCCACGAGCCCGCCGTGGACGAATCCCGGTCCGGCCTGGTGGTGCTCGGTGAACGCGAACTGCGCTTCGTACGAGCTCACGCCCTCCCTCTCGGGGGCGGGGAGTCGTAGCCCCGTCGGATTGTCTCCACAGCCCCAGCACGCCGGGTCGTGATGTGGCGGGATCCTCACGCTCTCGGCGCGGTCTCAGCGCATTCCGCCGCGCTCGAAATGCGCCTTGAAGAAGTTCGCCGAGCCGGCGGTGGCCATCGCGGCCGAGGCGGAGATCTCGAGTGCGAGCGTCGCCGCGGCGACGATCTGGGCGAAGCGGTAGACCTTCCCCGGCCCGGCGCAGTCCATGAGGCCGAGCCACGAGCGGGCGTAGGGGAGGGTCGTCCCGCCGCCGACGGTGCTGACCTCGAGGCCCGGGAGCCGCAGGGCCACGTGCAGGCCGCCCTCGACCCGGCGGCCGGTCCCGTGACACATCGAGCTCGTGCCGACCATGCCGAGGTCCTGCCCGGTCGCCGCGAAGATCGCCGCGATCGCCGTCGCAGGCGTGAACGCGACGGACTGCATCCCGGAGGCGACGGCACCGTGCGTCCCCGCCCAGGAGAGCTCGAGCAGGTCGTCGACGGTCGTGCGGAGCACGCGGCGCACGGCGTCGTCCGTGAGCGTCGTCTCGGCGATGACCGTCTTTCCGTGCCCTCCCTGGAAGTACTCGTACGACGGCTTCTTGTCGCCGCCCATGTTCGCCTCGAGCAGCGCGCGCTCCGGCTTCACGGGCGCACGTTCCATGACGTAGCCCATGTTCAGGAAGTACGCGTTGCGGGTCATCATGTTCGCGCCGACCGCGTCCCCGGTCGTCCAGCGCCAGAGGACGTGGCACATCGGGCCGACGACGTGCGTCTTCACCTCGCGCAGCTTCGCGCGGCGCGAGACCGACGGGTCGTCCTGCTCCGCGATCCAGGCCCGCATCCCCTCGACCTCGCCCTCGATCCAGATCGCGAGGGAGAGTGCCTCGCCCGCCGACTTGCAGACGAAGCAGGACGCTCTGGTGATCCTGTCCTGAAGCACGTATGTTCGGAATCCGCCGGACTCACCCGCGGCCCGCGCGCCGCGGAAGAGCGAGTCCGACATCGAGCCCTCGGTATGGGCGAGCGGGACGAAGACGTCCTCCGTCGAGCGCCCGCGGGCGACCACGGCGCCCTCGGGCTCGGTCAGCTCGTACTCTCCGAGCGAGATCGTGAGCGGCCCGATCACGGCGGTCGGGATCACCGAGACGCCGGTGAGCGCCTCCTGCGCCTTTGCCCACGGCGACAGGTCCCGATCGAACACCTCGGGGTCGACGCGGCCGTCGAGCGCCTCCTGGCGCGTCTTGATGGAGTCCGGGTCGTTCCTGCGCGGCCAGCGGCGAAGCTCCACCGCCGCAGGTTAACCTCGGCGCCGTGGCTGCACGCCTCATGGACGGAAAGGCACTCGCCGAGCGGCTGCGTGCCGAGATCGCCGAAGAAGTGCGCCGGTTCGGCGACGTCGGACTCGGCACGATCCTCGTCGGCGACGACCCGGCGTCCGACATCTACATCCGCCGAAAGCACGAGGCGGCGAAGGAGGTCGGCATCCACTCGGTCGACAAGCGGCTTCCTCCGGACACGACCCAGGCGGACCTCGAGCGGCTGGTCGCGGAGCTGAACGCCGACGACCACGTCGACGGCATCCTCATCCAGTCCCCGCTCCCCGAACAGCTCGACGAGGAGGGAGCCGTCCGGCATCTGGATCCTGCCAAGGACGTCGACGCCTTCCACCCGGAGAACGTGGCGCTCCTCTACCTCGGCAAGCCGCGCTTCGCGCCGGCGACCCCGCTCGGGATCATGCGCCTGCTCGAGGAGTACGAGGTGCGGCTCGAGGGAGCACGGGCCGTCGTCGTGGGCCGCAGCCTGATCGTCGGGAAGCCGATGTCGCTGCTCCTCCTGGGCGCGAACGCAACGGTGACGATCTGCCACTCACGAACGCGCGACCTTGCGGCCCACACGCGCGAGGCCGACGTGCTCGTCGTCGCCGTCGGCGCCGTGGACGTGGTCACGCCGGACATGGTCAAACAGGGCGCCGCGGTCGTGGATGTGGGCATGAACCGCACTGACGAAGGGCTCCGCGGCGACGTCGATCCAGCCGCCGCAGAGGTCGCCGGGCTGATCACTCCCGTGCCGGGCGGGGTGGGGCCGATGACCATCGCCTCGCTCCTTCGCAACACGCTCGCCGCCGCTCGTCTCAGGCGCTGCTAAGGTTTCGCCCGTTGTTGCAGTTGTTCGGCGGCGCGGGGTGCCCGGGCCGTCGTTCGGTTTTCAAGGAGGAACGATTGCCTGAGGGCACCGTCAAGTGGTTTTCGAACGAGAAGGGCTACGGATTCATCGAGCGTGAGGACGGCGACGACGTCTTCGTCCATCACTCGGCGATCCAGTCGGAGGGCTACCGCTCGCTGACCGAGGGTCAGCGCGTGCAGTTCGAGGTCGTGCAGGGCGACAAGGGCCTGCAGGCCTCGAACGTCACCACGATCTAGAGAAACCCTCTCGTATCGACGTTGAGAACGCGGGCCGAGAGGCCCGCGTTCTTCGTTTTCAAGGAGACTTTTCCCGTGGCGATCAGCAGAGACGAAGTCCTCCACGTGGCGCGCCTCGCGCGGCTCGACCTGACCGACGAGGAGGTCGAGCGCTTCACGGAGCAGCTGAGCGCGATCCTCGAGGCCGTCGCGAAGGTGTCCGAGCTCGACCTCTCCGACGTGGCGCCGACGGCGCATCCGCTCGACGTCGTGAACGTCTGGGCCGAGGACGAGCCGAGGCCGTCACTGACGGCCGAGGATTCGCTCGCCAACGCGCCCGACAGCCACGCCGGCTTCTTCAAGGTGCCGCCCGCATGATCGACACGCTGCGCCTCACCGCCGAGGAGGCGATGGGTCTCGTCGAGCGCGGCGAGGTGTCGTCGGCCGAGCTGCACGCCGCCTACCACGGGGCAATCGCGGAACGGGACGGCGAGCTCCACGCGTACCTGCGGACGGTCGACGACCCCGGCGGCGTGCCGGTCGCGTTCAAGGACGTTGTGTCGACGCGTGGGGTCGAGACGACGGCCGGCTCGAAGATCCTGTCCGGGTACACGCCGGTGTTCGACGCGACGGTGGCCGCCCGCTGTCGCGCCGCGGGCATGTCGCTCCTCGGCAAGACGAACATGGACGAGTTCGCCATGGGCTCGTCGACCGAGAACTCCGGTTTCGGTCCGACCAGGAACCCCTGGGACCCCGAGCGGGTGCCGGGGGGGTCGTCAGGCGGCTCCGCCGCCGCGGTCGCGGCCGGGCTCGCCCCCTGGGCGCTCGGCTCCGACACGGGCGGCTCCGTCAAGCAGCCGGCCTCCCTCTGCGGGATCGTCGGCCTCCGGCCCACGTACGGAACGGTCTCCCGCTACGGGATCGTCGCCTTCGCGTCGAGCCTCGACCAGATCGGCCCCATGACGAAGACCGTGCGCGACAACGCGATCCTCTATCGCGCGATCGCAGGACGCGACGACTGCGACTCCACGACGGTCGAGCTGCCTGAGCCCGTCCAGATTCCCGAGGCCGAAGACCTCGAGGGCATCCGGGTCGGCGTCCCGCGCGAGCTGAACGAGGCGGAGGGGATCGAGCCGGGCGTCAAGGAGGCCGTCGACCGGACGATCGAGCTCTGCCGCGAGCTCGGGGCGGAGGTGGGGGAGACGAGCCTGCCGCAGTCCGTCGAGTACGGACTGGCCTGCTACTACCTCGTCGCGCCGGCCGAAGCGTCCTCCAACCTGGCGCGCTACGACGGCGTCCGCTACGGGTTGCGGCTCGACGGCGCCGACGTCCGCGAGATGTACGAGCAGACGCGCGCCGCGGGGTTCGGCGACGAGCCGAAGCGCCGGATCATGCTGGGCGCGTACGCGCTCTCCGCCGGCTACTACGAGGCCTACTACGGCCAGGCCCAGAAGGTCCGGACCGTGATCGCGCAGGAGCACACAGCCGCCTTCGAGCGCTTCGACGTGCTCGTCAGCCCGACCTCGCCCACGGTCGCCTTCAGGCTGGGCGAGAAAGCGGAGAACCCACTCGCGATGTACCTCTCCGACGTCCTGACGATCCCGTCGAACATGGCCGGCCTGCCCGGCCTCTCGATCCCGTGCGGGCTCTCGGAGGGCCTTCCGGTCGGCTTCCAGCTGATCGGCCCGCAGTTCTCCGAGAACCTCCTCTTCCGCGCCGGACACGCGCTCGAGCAGGCGATCGGCTTCGACATCGTCCCCGGGAGGCTCCGGTGAGCTGGGAACCGGTGATCGGGCTGGAGATCCACATCCACCTGAAGACGAGGACGAAGATGTTCTGCCGCTGCGAGGTGACGTACTCGGAGCCGGAGAACACCCGCACCTGCCCCGTCTGCCTCGCGCACCCCGGGTCGCTGCCGGTCCCGAACGAGAAGGCGATCGAGTGGACGGTCAAGCTCGGCCTGGCGCTCGAGTGCCGGATCGCCGAGCACGCGGTCTTCCACCGCAAGAACTACTTCTACCCGGACAACCCGAAGGGCTACCAGATCTCCCAGTACGACGAGCCGCTCTGCGTGGACGGCCGTCTGGTCGTTCCGGGCGAAGGCGGCGACACGGAGGTCGGGATCGTCCGCGCGCACCTCGAGGAGGACGCGGCGAAGAACGTCCACCTCGGGAGCGCGGAGGGGAGGATCGCCGGCGCGAGCGCGACGCTCGTGGACTTCAACCGGGCGGGCACGCCGCTCGTCGAGATCGTGACCCGGCCGGACCTCCGCTCGGCGGAGGAGGCGCGGCGCTTCCTCCAGCTGCTCCGCCAGACCGTGGTCGAGCTCGGGATCTCGGACGCGGAGATGGAGAAGGGGTCGCTCCGGTTCGACGTGAACGTGTCGGTGCGACCCGAGGGCTCGGACGAGCTGCGGACCCGCACGGAGCTGAAGAACCTCAACTCCTTCGCCTTCGCGGCCCGTGCGATCGAGCGCGAGGTCGAGCGTCAGGTCGGCATCTACGAGGCCGGAGGCGAGGTCGAGCAGGAGACGCTCCACTTCGACCCGGGCAAGGAGTCGGCGCCGCCCCTCCGGTCGAAGGAGGAGGCGCAGGACTACCGGTACTTCCCGGAGCCCGATCTCGTGCCGATCGAGCCGCCGGCCGAGCTCGTCGAGCGCGTCCGAGGCGAGCTTCCGGAGCTCCCGGGTGCGCGGATCCACCGTCTCGCCGCGGATCTCGACCATGCCGTCGCCGCCGACCTCGTCACCAGCGGGCGCGACGCGCTCTACGAACGCGTGCCGGGGGACCGCCGCGCGGTCGCAAACGTCCTCATGAACCAGTTCGCGGCCTCCGGTGTCGATCCGGCCGCGGTGAACCCGGAGGAGCTCGGGAAGCTGATCGAGGCGCGCTCACGCATCCCGCGCGACCGGTTGATCGAGGCCCTCGCGAAGAGCGGCGATCCGGGCTTCTCCGCCGATGCGTACCTGGGCGACGGCCTCGTCGCCGACACGTCCGAGCTGGAGCCGATCGTCGACCGGATCCTCGAGGCGAACCCCGGCCAGGTGGAGTCCTACCGCGGGGGCAAGGAGGGCCTGCTCGGCTTCTTCGTCGGCCAGGTCATGCGCGAGACGCAGGGGAAGGCCGACCCGAAGGTCGTCAATCGGCTACTGCGGGAGAAGCTGAGCGCCTAGCTCGAGCTCGAGCGGCGCCGGCGCGTCGGCTCCGGAGCGGACGCGGCCGCCTTGGCCTTCGTGCGCTCCTTCTTCTTGCGCTGACGGTCGCGCGCCCAGCGCACCTTCGGCCTGCTTCCGCGTCCCATCGCGCCGGAGCATATAGAGGCCCGGGGCAGGCCCGGCCCCGAGCGCGCTAGAGCAACCCGCAGGCGCGCGCAGTGTTCGGCCACGGGTAGAACCCGCGGCCCGCCCGGAGCGCGCGCTCGCCCACCCACATCTGCTCGATCGGCGTCCACGTGTGGGCCCACCCACGACGGAGGAGGTGGCGCGGCGCGTACTGGCGCATGAACGAGCGGTCCATCTGAAGGCCGCCCCAGTACGGGTCCCACCGGTCGCTCCAAGGTCCCTCGTGCCGCTGCAGGCAGCGCCACTCCCGCTCGTGGGGCGGGTTGTGTGCCAGGCGCTTCGCACGGATCGCCCGGCGGCGCCACTGGAGCATCACGTGGCGCCGGTACACGAGGTCGCGCGTTCTCAGGTAGCGGCGGAGATTCGGCGTGCGGGCGACGCCCATGAGGCGCTGCCAGCGCCAGGTCGCCCGCTGGTAGCGCTTGATCTTTCGGACGACCACGCGGCCGTCCGGCATCTCGCGGGCCTGCTCGGAGGCGCGCCCGGCCGGAACGCTCGCGGCGGCGAGACCGAACAGCAGTGCAGCAAGGACCAGCAGTCCGACGAGTTGTCTGGGCACGCCTTGAACCCCCGTTCGTGCTGGAGCCTCGGGTCCGGGGCGCGATGGTCCGCAGTGCGCATCCGGAGCCGATCCGCTCCGTCGATTTCGTGGTTCCGGACAGGTTCGACTGCCGGACGGCGCGCATTGTTAGCAGACGGACGTGCCTAGCCAGGCAACGAAGTCTGCCGTTTTCTGCTGGAAATCGTAAAACCTCCGTAAAGAAGTGCAGACGAAATCGCGAAAAAGAGCGCAGTTTGCGCCACTCCGAGGCCGGCGACCGCGCTGCCGACCGCGGCAACGGCCACCCCGGCGAGAATCAGGGTCATCGAGAGTGGGCGCCGCCTGATCGAGGCGACCGCGACGCCCACCACCGCGGCCGTTCCGGCCACGTTCCCGACGATGGCCAGGATCCGCAGCGGGAAGAGGTCGAGGTGCGCCTGGGCCTCGGGGATCTCGTCGCCCGAGACCGGGAGCGTGAGCGGCTCGGAGATCGCCGCGCCCGCCGCGAGGCCGACGTAGAGGAGGACGATCGGGACGACCCACCGCCGCCCGACGAGGAGCAGCGAGCCCGCGCCCAGCAGCGGCGCGGTCAGCAGCCCCCCGAAGAGGTAGTAGAGGCGAAACGCCGCCTCGTTCCAGCCGGCGGCGGCGCCCCAGGCGAGCGCGGCGGCCGCGACGGCGAACGCGGCGAGGGAGGCGGACCACGCCAGGAGCTCGGGCGACCTGCGGCCTCGCCAGCGCGCAGCGAGCCGCCCCGCGAGCCGGAGCGCCAGCAGCGCGGCGGCAAACGCAAGCAGGGGCTCCATCCGGACGAGGGTAGTAGGCTCGACGCGATGAGGCGTGCGGCTCTCCTGGCGCTTCCGGTAGGGCTCGCACTCGCCGCCGGAGGTGCAGCCGGCACGGCCGTTCCGCGAGACAGCCACCCGGCGGTCGCGCTCAACATCCTCGCCCCGGGCCAGTCCGGCAACCTCGCGATCGACCGCAACTCGACCGACCAGCTGCGCCTCTACGACGCCCTGACGCCCCGGGGAGCAAGGGTCGGCGACGTTCGCCGCTACTTCAAGCCGGCGTGGTTCGGCCTGCGCGGGACGCGCGCGGTGAAGACGGTTCGCCCGCGAGCTGGAGTGAAGATCGTGCGGGATCGATGGGGCGTCCCGCACGTCGAGGGCCGGACGAATGCCGACGTGGCCTTCGGCTCGGGCTGGGCGACTGCCGAGGACCGCGGACTGCTGCTCCAGCTCCTCCGCGGCCCCGGGCGGCTGGCGGCGATCGACGCGCCGAACATCGACCCGCTCGCCATGATCGGCCACCAGTTCACGCCCTCCGCGCAGACCGAGCGGCTCCTCGCGGGCCAGACGCGGCTTCTCCGGCGCCAGGGCAAGCGCGGTCGCGAGACGCTCCGCCTGATCGACGCGTACGCCGCCGGGGTCAACGCCTACTTCCGCTCGAAGAACATCACCGGCAACCCGTGGACGCGGAACGACACCTATGCGTCCGCCGCGCTCATCGCGTCGCAGTTCGGGCGGGGTGGAGGAGACGAGACGAGGCGCTCGCTCTTCCTCTCGGCGCTCCAGAACCGTCTCGGCCCAGAGCGCGGACGGCAGGTCTTCGACGACCTCCGGCAGCAGGTCGATCCCGACGCGACGGTCTCGGCCCAGACGTACGGCGGGCGGAACCCGCAGTCGGCGAGCGGCGGGGTCGTCCTGGACGACGGGAGCTTCACGCCCGCAGTGGCGCCCGTCGGCACCCGGACGCGGGTGAGCATGAGCAACGCGATCCTCGTCTCGGCCAGGCGCTCGGCCACCGGCCATCCGCTGTTCGTCTCCGGGCCGCAGGTCGGGTTCTCCTATCCGGCGACCTTCACGGAGCTCGATCTCCACGGCGGGGACATCGACGTCCGCGGCATCTCCTTCCCGGGGCTCTTTCCCGTGCTCATCGGGCGGGGGAAGGACTTCGCCTGGAGCGCGCAGTCCTCCCATTCGGACGTGATCGACCACTACGTCGAGACCCGCTGCGGCGACGACACGCACTACCTGTTCCGCGGGACGTGCCGCGCGATGGAGACCTTCGACGCCGGCACCCTGGACGGGCGGCCCGTCGTCTTCCGGCGGACGGTCCACGGGCCCGTGCTCGGCTATGCGACCACGGGAGGCGTGCGCGTCGCGATCTCGTCGAAGCGCTCGAACAGCGGTCGCGAGATCCTCTCGAGCTTCGCGTTCCAGGACCTGAACCGCAATCGCGTGAGGTCGGCGAGCGAGTTCCTCCGCGCGATGAACCAGGTCGAGTTCTCGTTCAACTGGGTCTACGCGGACGACCGCGACATCGCCTACTTCTCGGCCGGCCGCCTCCCGCGGCGCCCGGCGACGACCAACGGAGGCCTCCCGTCGTCCGGCACGGGCGACCAGGAGTGGCAGGGGTTCGCGCCGTTCGGCGACCACGCCCGCGGCATCAACCCGAGCTGGGGGTACATCGTCGGCTGGAACAACCGCCCCGGGCCTCGGTATCCGGCTGCGGACGACACGTGGAACTGGGGCTCCGTCCAGCGGGTCGACCTCCTGAAGGCACAGGTCGCCGCGCGGCGCAAGCACACGCTTGCCGGCGTGGTCGGCGCGATGAACGTCGCCGCCACGCAGGACCTGCGGGTGATCCGCGTCTGGCCGGTGATCGCGGACGTGCTGAGCAGCGGCCCGGCGCCGAGCCCGCGAGCCTCCGAGCTGGTGCAGCTCCTCCGCTCGTGGCGCGCCTCCGGCGGGAGCCGTCTCGACCGTGACCTGGACGGGAAGGTCGACCCCGCCGGCGCGGCGATCATGGACGCCGCCTGGCCGCGAATCGCCGACGCCGTCATGCGGCCCGTGCTCGGGCCGCTGACCGAGCGGCTGGCGCAGCTGGAGATCAGGGACGACGCGGCCAACAGCCAGGGATCCGCCTACGACAGCGGCTGGTACGGCTACGTCGAGAAGGACCTTCGGACGCTGCTCGGGCGGCCGGTCAAGCAGCGGTTCCGGGTCCGCTACTGCGGCAACGGCGACCTCGCGGCGTGCCGTGCCTCGCTGTGGGACGCGCTCGAGGCGGCGGGCGCCGAGCTTGCCGCGGCGCAGGGCCCGGCCCCGTCCGTATGGCGGTCAGATGCGCGGCCCGAGCGGATCCGCTTCTCC
>DASTWB010000227.1:0-3358 GCA_035758725.1 Gaiellaceae bacterium | reverse complement strand
GTCGGGCTCTACCGGATGGAGCGCGTCGTCCGCGAGCGGATGACGACGGAGGACGTCGACACGATCACGCCGCAGACGATCATCAACATCCGTCCGGTCGTCGCCGCGCTGAAGGAGTTCTTCGGCTCCTCGCAGCTGTCGCAGTTCATGGACCAGACGAACTCGCTCGCCGGCCTCACGCACCGCCGCCGCCTCTGGGCGCTCGGCGCAGGCGGGCTGACGCGCGAGCGCGCGCCGATCGAGGTGCGCGACGTGCACCCGACCCACTACGGCCGCATGTGCCCGATCGAGACCCCGGAAGGCCCGAACATCGGCCTGATCGGCTCGCTCGCCTCGTTCGCGACCGTCTCCGAGTTCGGCTTCATCCAGACGCCGTACCGGAAGGTGACGAACGGGAAGGTGAGTGACGAGATCGTCTACCTCGACGCCGCCGAGGAAGCGCAGTACACCATCGCGCAGGCCTCGGAGCGGGTTGACGAGAAGACGGGCAAGTTCCTCCACGACCAGGTGCTCTGCCGGTCGAAGGAGGGCGAGGCCGTCATGGCCGCGCCGAAGGACATCGAGTACATGGACGTCGCCCCGGCGCAGATCGTCTCGGTGGCGACGGCCCTCATCCCGTTCCTCGAGCACAACGACGCGAACCGCGCGCTGATGGGCGCGAACATGCAGCGCCAGGCGGTGCCGCTGATGATCACCGAGCCGCCGCTCGTGGGCACAGGGCTCGAGTACCGGGCCGCCGTGGACACGGGCGACGTCGTCGTCGCGGAGAACGCCGGCTCGGTCGTCGACGTGGACGCCGAGAAGATCCTCGTCGAGACGAAGGACGGCAAGGACTCGTACGACCTGACGAAGTTCATGCGGTCGAACCAGGGCACGCTCATGCACCAGCGCCCGATCGTGGGCCTGGGCGAGCGGGTCAAGGCCGGCCAGGTGCTGGCCGACGGCAGCTCGACCTCGCTCGGCGAGCTCGCGCTCGGCAAGAACCTGCTCGTCGCGTTCATGCCGTTCGAGGGCTACAACTTCGAGGACGCCATCGTCATCTCCGAACGGCTCGTGAAGGACGACGTGCTCTCGTCGATCCACATCCACGAGTACGAGATCGACGCCCGCTCGACGAAGCTCGGCGACGAGGAGATCACACGGGACATCCCCAACCGCTCCGAGGAGTCCCTCAAGGACCTCGACGAGCGCGGCGTGGTGCGCATCGGTGCCGAGGTCGGCTCCGGCGACCTCCTCGTCGGCAAGGTGACGCCGAAGGGCGAGACCGAGCTGACC
Source organism: Gaiellaceae bacterium (assembly GCA_035758725.1). Classification (GTDB taxonomy): domain Bacteria; phylum Actinomycetota; class Thermoleophilia; order Gaiellales; family Gaiellaceae; genus JACDAN01. The sequence continues at coordinate 2,083 of DASTWB010000227.1, read as the reverse complement.
GCGGAGGAGAAGCTGATCCGCGCGATCTTCAAGGAGAAGGCGCGCGAGGTCCGCGACACGTCACTGAAGGTCCCGCACGGCGAGGGCGGCAAGGTCATCGACGTGAAGACGTTCTCGCGCGACGGCGGCGACGACCTGCCGCCGGGCGTGAACGAGCTCGTCCGCGTCTACGTCGCGAAGAAGCGCAAGATCGCCGAGGGCGACAAGCTCGCCGGCCGCCACGGGAACAAGGGCGTGATCGCGAAGATCGTCGCCGAGGAGGACATGCCGTTCCTGGAGGACGGCACGCCCGTCGACGTCGTGCTCAACCCGCTGGGCGTCCCAAGCCGGATGAACATCGGCCAGATCCTGGAGACGCACCTCGGCTGGGCGGCAGCTCAGGGGGTGTTCAACGAGGACGGCGAGCAGAACGGCCCGACGCCGGTCGCGACTGCGGTGTTCGACGGCGCCACGCCGGAGGACGTCGACGACGCGCTCGTCGAGTGGACGAAGCAGAACCCGGACTCGCCGATCAGGTTCGTGGTCGACGAGAAGCGGCCCGAGGGCCGCCGGTGCTCCGGGAAGCTGCGCCTGTTCAACGGCAAGAGCGGCGAGCCCTACGAGAACAAGATCACCGTCGGCTACATGTACATCCTGAAGCTCCTCCACCTCGTGGACGACAAGATCCACGCGCGGAGCACGGGCCCGTACTCGCTCGTCACCCAGCAGCCGCTGGGCGGCAAGGCGCAGTTCGGCGGCCAGCGCTTCGGCGAGATGGAGGTCTGGGCACTCGAGGCGTACGGCGCCGCCTACACGCTCCAGGAGATGCTCACGATCAAGTCCGACGACACGGTCGGACGCGTCAAGGCCTACGAGGCGATCGTCAAGGGCGAGAACATCGCCGAGCCGTCGATCCCCGAGTCCTTCAAGGTGCTGCTGAAGGAGATGCAGTCCCTCGCGCTCGACGTGGACGTCCTCTCGGAGGAGGGCGCCGAGGTCGAGGTGCGCGAGGAGGAGGACGAGCTGCTCCGCGCCGCGGAGGAGCTGGGCATCGACCTGTCGCCCGGCTCGCTCCGGGCCGCGGCCCGCGAGCCGACCGCGGAGGAGGCGGAAGAGGGCCAGGAGCGGGTCGACCAGGACGGCGAGATGGCCCTGCCGGCCGACGAGACGCTCGTGGACGTCGCCGATCCGAGCCTCGCTCCGGCGGAAGCCGCCGAGGAGGAGGCCGAGGAGCAGGCCGGTCCGCTTGCAGAAGAAGTCGAGCTCGAGGAATAAGGCCTACGGCCCCGAGAGTGATCCAGTGAAGAGCCGAGACGCCATAGAGGGAGAACTTTGATCGACATCAACGAATTCGACGCCATCCGGATCGGGCTCGCCTCGAGCAAGCAGATCCGTGACTGGTCCTCGGGCGAGGTCACGAAGCCCGAGACGATCAACTACCGCACGCTCAAGCCCGAGCGGGACGGGCTCTTCTGCGAGCGCATCTTCGGTCCGACGAAGGACTGGGAGTGCTACTGCGGCAAGTACAAGCGCGTCCGCTACAAGGGCATCATCTGCGAGCGCTGCGGCGTGGAGGTCACGCGCCAGAAGGTCCGGCGCGAGCGCATGGGCCACATCGACCTGGCCGCGCCCGTCTCGCACATCTGGTTCTTCAAGGGCGTGCCGAGCCGGATCGGCTACCTGCTCGACATCGCGCCGCGCGAGCTCGAGAAGGTCCTGTACTTCGCCGCCTCGATCGTCACGTCCGTCGACAACGAGGCGCGCGAGAAGGATCTGAACGACCTCGAGGACAAGGTCACCGCCGAGTACGAGCGGATCGACGTCGACCGCGAGGAGGCGCTCGCCGCCCTCGAGGACCGGCTGAAGCGGCGCCGCGAGTACTTCACGAAGGGCAAGGAGCGGAACTTCGACGAGGACGACGAGTTCTGGGTCCGCGGCCTGACCGCCTGGGCCGAGGAGCAGGGCCTGCCCCCCGTCGAGGAGGCCCCGCCGCCCGGGACCACCGAGGGCTTCAACGACGACGACGAGCTCTGGGCGGACACCGTCTCGAACGTGAAGCGGATGAAGGCCGAGGACCGCGAGAAGACGGCGAAGGATCTGAAGA
>DASTWB010000202.1:0-3806 GCA_035758725.1 Gaiellaceae bacterium | reverse complement strand
CGGGTGCGGCCATGGCTTTCGTGCCGGATGTGCGCCAGGACGAGCGCCGGCGGCGAGATCGTGCTGGACTCTGAGCTCGCAACGGCCGTGGCCTCGGGTCAGGAGCCGAATTGAGCTCCGCCGGCCGGCGGGCGACTACGGTCCGGATTCCACCGACGAGTCTTCGACTGGCAAGGCGAGGACGAAAGCGTGCGAGTCACCGCTCGCCCGGTACTCCAGCGTCCCGCCGTGCGCCTCCGCGAGCGCCCGCGCGATTGCGAGACCGAGGCCCGTGCCGGCCGACCCGCCGCTGCCACGCGCGAACGGCTGGAAGACGTCGCCCACCTTGTCCTCCGTGATCCCGGGGCCGTCGTCGCTGACCGAGATCTCGGCCCGGTGGTCGACGAGCCGTGACCTGACGACCACGCTTCCCTCGCCGTGGCGCACGGCGTTCGTCAGCAGGTTGGTGAAGATCTGCATGAGGCGGTCGGGGTCGGCACGAACGAGCCGTCCCGCCGGGATGTCGACCGCGATCATGCGGCCGGGCGGAAGCGTGAGACCGGTTGCGGCTCGCTGTGCGAGCGAGCCGACGTCGACATCTTCGAGCGCGAGCCGCGTCTGACCCCGTTCGAGCCGGGCGAGCTCGAGGAGGTCGTCCACGAGCCGCGCGAGGCGCTCCGCCTCCAGGCGGGCGATGGACAGGAAACGACTTCGCTCCTCATCGTCGATCTCGAGGTCGGGACGCTCGAGCGTCCGGAGGAACCCGATGGTCGACGTCAGCGGCGTTCGCAGCTCGTGGGACACCCGCGCCACGAGCTCCGCGCGCAGCGCGTTCACGCGCTGAAGCTCCTCGAAGGCCTCCGCCTGGCCGAGCGCGGCGCCGATCAGCGGTGCGACCCGCCGGATCAACGGGAGGCCGTCGATTTCCCACTGCCGGACGCGGGCGTCCGTGAAGCCCAGCAGCGCAGTCACCTCGCCGCGCCAGGTGACCGGCCAGGCGACGAACGCCCTGGCCCCGAGCTCGTCCGCCCACTCCCGCGTCTCCGGATCCGCGTGGTGCGCGTCGTCGACGACGAGCGGCTCGCCGGAATCGAAGATCTGCCGGATGTGCGGCGCGGGCCGCGGAGACCCGGCCGCCCCGGCGCCGGGCCGGTCCCACTCGTAGACGGGTGCGGTGCCGTCGGGTCTCGGGCGCAGCCTGAGGAGGCAGCGCGTGGCGCCTGTCGCCCGGCCCAGCTCCTCGACGGACGGACGGAGAACGTCGTCCAGCGTCTGGGGAAAGGTGATCCGCTCGGCCACGGAGAGCGCCGCCGCGTCGGACGCGCGGTCGCGCGAGAGCTGAGCGTGGGCCTCGTGGATCTCGCCGGAGAGGCCGGCGAGGATCGCCCCGGTGACGGCGAGCACGATCACGTTGGCGAGAAGAACGATCCTCTCGGGCTCGATGAACGCGAAGGCGATGACGAGCACCGCGCCGATCGCGAGTGCCGTCGTCAGCAGCGTGAAACGGGCGCCGAACATGAAGGCGCTGAATGCGATCGGCGCGAAGAAGGCCACGGCGAGCAGGCTCTCGCTGTCCAGTGCGGCCGTCAGCGCGGCGACGACGACGATGTCGGAGAGGAGGACGCCCCGCGCGACGAGCTCCGTCCGCACGCCCCGGGCGAGCGCGACCCATGCGGGCACCTGCGTCAAGAGCAGCGCCGCGACCAGGACGACCATGAACCGGTCGAGGGCCGGAGTCTCGGTGAGCAGCGTGGCAAGCCCGAACCCGACGAAGGCGACGACGAAGGCGGCCGGACGCCCCAGCATCAGGAACCGCCGCTGCTGCGCCTCCGACCGACCCATCGCCTCCGACTACCATCCTGCCGATGGAGACAGCCGATCTCAACGCCCGGCTCGAGGAGATCGGGACCCAGCTCGCCTGGGTCCGTGATTACCTTTGACCCCGCTGGACTGGAATCGCGTGCCGCCGAGCTCGAGCGGACGATGGGCGAGCCCGGCTTCTGGGACGACCAGCGGCACGCCGCGGACGTCTCCTCCGAGCACGCGCGCCTGACCCGGCGCCTCGAGCGTTACGAGCGTCTCGTCCGCGACTACGACGACGCCCAGGAGCTCCTCGCGCTCGACGGCGACCTTGCCGGCGAGCTCGACGAGCACCTCCGTCCGCTCGAACGCGAGCTCGACCGGCTCCGCGAGGACGCGCTGTTCTCAGGCGAGTACGACGCGGGCGACGCGCTCGTGACGATCCACGCCGGTGAGGGCGGAACGGACGCGCAGGACTGGGCCGAGATGCTCGTCCGGATGTACCTGCGCTGGGCCGAGCGGCGCGGGCTCAAGGCCGAGCTCGTCGAGGCGAGCCCGGGGGAGGAGGCAGGGCTGAAGTCGGCCGCGATCACGGTGTCCGGGGAGAACGCCTACGGGACGCTCAAGGCCGAGCGCGGCGTCCACCGTCTCGTCCGCCTCTCGCCGTTCGACTCGGCGCACCGCCGCCAGACCTCGTTCGCGCAGGTGATCGTCGCGCCGCTCGTGACGGACGAGGCGGAGCTCGAGCTCGACGAGGCCGACCTCCGGATCGACACCTACCGCGCCAGCGGCGCCGGCGGGCAGCACGTCAACAAGACCGACTCGGCGGTCCGGATCACCCACCTCCCGACGGGGATCGTCGTCCAGTGCCAGAACGAGCGCTCGCAGTCCTCGAACAAGCAGACGGCGATGCGGCTCCTGCGCTCCCGTCTCGCGGAGGTCGCCGAGGAGGAGCGCGAGGCGGAGCTGGCGCGCGAGCGTGGCGAGGCGCAGAACACCGGGTTCGGCAGCCAGATCCGCAGCTACGTCCTCCACCCGTACCAGATGGTCAAGGACCACCGCACCGAGCACGAGACGGGGAACACCGAGGGCGTGCTCGACGGCGATCTCGACCCGTTCATTCAGGCCTATCTCCTCGCCAAGGCGGCCGGAAAGGTGCTCTAGCAGGGGCTTTCGGTACACTCGACCACCGTCCAAGACCGCAACGGCGCGCCGCGAAACGCGCGTGAGCGATGACCGCCGTAGAAGAGACCACTCCTATGACAGACACCCCGACAGCCCTGGCGGAGCCGGGCCCGCAGGAGACGCCGGCCGCCGCCGCCGGGGCGGGGGCGATGATCGTGTTCGAGAACGTCGCGAAGGTCTACGACCCGAACGTCGTCGCCCTCGAAGGGGCCTCGTTCGTGATCGAGAAGGGCGAGTTCGTCTTCCTGGTCGGCCCGTCCGGCTCCGGCAAGTCGACGCTGATCCGCCTCCTGCTCAAGGAGATCGAGCCGACCACCGGGCGGATCATCATCGGCGGCCGCGACCTGGGCCGCCTGCCGCACCGCAAGGTCCCGCAGCTGCGCCGCAACATCGGCTGCGTCTTCCAGGACTTCAAGCTGCTCTCCGACCGGACGACGTCCGAGAACGTCGCCTACGCGCTGAAGGTGCAGGGCGAGAACCGCAACGCCATCCGGCGCAAGGTGCCGGAGGTGCTCGGCCTCGTCGGCCTGACGCACAAGGGGAACTCCTACCCGGACGAGCTCTCGGGCGGCGAGCAGCAGCGCGTCTCGATCGCGCGCGCGTTCGTCAACCACCCGCCGCTTCTCGTCTGCGACGAGCCGACGGGGAACCTCGACCCGGACACGTCGGTCGGGATCATGCAGCTGCTCTACCGGATCAACCGCTCGGGAACGACGATCCTGATGGCGACGCACGACCGCGAGATGGTCGACAAGATGCGGCGCCGCGTGATCGCCCTCGAGGACGGGCGCATCGCCCGTGACGAGCGGCGTGGGGGATACGCCTCCGAATGAGGCTGAAGA
>DASTWB010000180.1:0-9759 GCA_035758725.1 Gaiellaceae bacterium | reverse complement strand
CGTGCGTCTGGTACTTCACTGCCGACGAGGGGTCCGAGCCGGAAGGCGCCTCGACGTCGGGCCGCCTCGGCGTCCTCTACGAGGACAAGGCCGATCCCGGGACCACGAGCTTCATCCCGCGGCCGGACTGGTACTTCTACTTCCTCTTCTACCTCCTGCGGATCTTCAAGTGGCCGGACTCGGTCGTGCTCGGCACCGTCGGCGTCCCCACGATCGCGCTCGTCCTGCTCTTCGCGCTCCCGTTCATGGACCGCCGCCGCGAGCGCCGGCTCTCGCGCCGGCCGGTCGCCGTCATCGCCGCGGCGCTGACCGTCGTCACCATGGGCGTGCTGACCTACAAGGGCGCGACCGCGGAGGAAGGCACCGGGGCGACGGGCGACGTCGCTCGTTGGATCCAGGAGAACAACATCCCCGAGGGCGCAGCCCAGGACGGCGCGCAGCTCTTCGCCGAGTCCGGCTGTACGAACTGCCACACGTACGCCGGGTCCGGCGTGGCGAACCTCGGCGCGCCCGACCTGACCGGGGTCGGAAGCCGCGTGGACCAGGCGCGACTGAAGGCCTACGTCTCCAACCCGCGGGAGTTCGGGAATCAGGTGATGCCCGTGTACGGCGAGACGCTGAGCGACGAGCAGCTGGAGCAGATCTCGCAGTTCCTGGCCGCCTCCAAGGGGCAGTAGGTGCCATGCGCGTCTTCCTCGGAATCACCGGCGCCTCGGGCGCCCCGTACGCCGCACGGATCCTCCAGGGGCTAGTCGCGGCCGACTGCGAGGTCGGCGTCTCCGCTTCCGAGGCGGGCGTCGAGGTGCTCGCGACCGAGCTGTACGGCGATCCGAGCCTTCCGCGGGACGAGGTGCTCGCGCGCTTCACGGAGCACGGGGGCGACGCCGTGACGGTGTACGACCCCCGCGACTTCTCCTCGCCCTTCGCGAGCGGCTCGGCGCCCGTGGACGGGTACGTCGTCTGCCCCTGCTCCATGTCCACGGTGGGCACGCTGGCCGCGGGAGCCATGGCGAACCTCATCCACCGGGCGGCCTCGGTCGCGATCAAGGAGGATCGCAAGCTCGTGCTCGTCCCGCGCGAGACGCCGCTCTCGCTCATCCACCTTCAGGGCCTGACGACGCTGCGGCAGGCCGGCGCCGTCATCCTCTTCGCGGCGCCCGGCTTCTACCACCAGCCCGAGTCGATCGACGATCTCGTGGACTTCGTGGCCGGCCGCGCGCTCGTGCACCTCGGCCTGGACTCCTCGCTGGTGAAGGCGTGGGGCGACGAGTGACCGCACGGACGGGAACGCTTCCACCCGAGGGCGTGCGCTCGATGTTCGACCGGATCGCGCCGGTGTACGACTTCATGAACCACGCCATGACCGGCGGCCTCGACCGTCGGTGGCGACGGCTCACGGCCGAGGCGGTCGTCGCGCCGGGCGACCGCGTGCTGGACGCCTGTTGCGGCACGGGCGACCTGGCGCTCGCGGCCCACGCGGCGGGTGGCGCCGTGACCGGCCTCGACTTCTCCGAGGCGATGCTGGAGCGGGCGCGCCGGAAGTCCTCCGAGATCGCGTGGCTCCAGGGCGACCTCCTCCGGCTCCCGTTCGCAGGCGGCTCCTTCGACGCGGTCACCGTCGGGTTCGGCGTCCGGAACGTCGAGGATCTCGACGCCGGGCTGCGCGAGCTCCGGCGGGTGCTGCGGCCCGGCGGCAGGCTCGGCATCCTCGAGATCGTCCGGCCGCGCGGGCCGCTCGCCCTGTTCTACAAGGCGTGGTTCGACGGCCTCGTGCCCGTCGCGGGGAAGGTGCTGCCGGGCGGCGACGCGTACAGCTACCTGCCGGCCAGCGTGCGCCGCTTCCCCGGACCGGGCGAGCTCGGCGACCGGGCGCGCGAAGCCGGCTTCCACCCCGTCGTCCATCGGCTGCTCGGCGGCGGCATCGTCGTCCTGCTCGTCGGCGAGGCGCGATGACCGCGCTCGCCGCCGTCAAGGCGACACCCGGGCTGGACGCCTACATGGCGGCCCTCGAGGATCGGCTTCGCGAGACGGTCGCCAGCCATCCCGGCACCGTCGCCGATGCGGGCGCGCAGGCCCTCGACGCCGGCGGAAAGCGCCTGCGACCGCTGCTGGTCTTCCTCGCCTCTCCGTCCACCCAGGAGCCGCTGCCGGCCGGCGTGGCCGTCGAGCTCGTGCACATGGCGAGCCTCGTCCACGACGACCTGATCGACCGCGCCGCGCTGCGCCGCGGCCGCGAGACGGCCTGGCGGACGCACGGCTCCGTCGGCGCCCGGGCGACGGGGGACTACCTGTTCGCGCGCGCCTTCTCCGAGCTCGCGGCCACCGGCGACGCCGACGGCGTCGAGCTGCTGGCCGGAGCTGCGCTGGCGCTCGTCCAGGGAGAGGCCCTCCAGCACGCACAGGCGCACCAGCCCGACACGACCGAGGAGGAGTACGTCCGCCGCTGCACGCTCAAGACCGCCGAGCTCTTCAGGGCGGCGTGCCTGCTCGGGAGCCGCGACGAGGCGCTCGGCCGCTTCGGCCTCGCGCTCGGCGTCGCGTTCCAGATCACGGACGACATCCTCGACTGCACGGGGACGACGATCGAGACCGGGAAGCTCGCCGGGAACGACCTTCGGGAAGGGACGCCCACGCTGCCGCTGATCCTCGCCGCACGGGAGGACCCCGTGGTCCACGCTGCCCTCGCCGGCGGCCCGCTCGACGGGGCGCTCATCCGCGTCGCCCAGACCGGAGCACTGGAGCGCGCGCGGGACGTCGCGCTCCGGTACGCGGCGGAGGCGCGCCGCCAGCTCGAGGGTCGCGGGTACCGTCCAGAGTTGGAGGCCCTCACGCACATCGTCGTCGAGCGGAGGAACTGAGTCCTGATGGCAGTCGCGGTCACCAGCCTGGAAGGCGTCGCCGAGAAGGTCGAGGCGGGAGAACGGCTCGACCTCGAGGACGGGCTCACCCTCCTCGAGAGCGACGACCTGCTCGGCCTCGGCGAGCTCGCAGACCGGGCCCGCCGCCTCCGCGGCGGCACGGAGGAGGCCTATTTCGTCCAGAACCTCTACTTGAACCAGACGAACGTCTGCCGCGTGAAGTGCAAGTTCTGCGCGTTCGCGGTCACGCAGAAGCAGCCGGGCGCCTACACCTACACCGCCGAGGAGCTCGTGGAGGACGCGCTCCGTCAGAGGGAGCTGACGGGCTTCACCGAGATTCACATGGTCGGAGGCGAGAGCCCGCACGTCGACTTCGACTACTACGTCGAGATCATCCGTCAGCTGAAGCAGGCGCTGCCCGACGTGCACCTCAAGTGCTTCACGGCGAGCGAGATCCACCACATGACCACCCTCTCCGGCCTCACGCACGAGCAGGTGCTGCGGGAGCTGAAGGACGCCGGCCTCGGCTCGCTTCCGGGCGGCGGCGCCGAGGTCTTCGCCGACCGGGTGCGCGCGCTCGTCGCGCCGGGGAAGGAGCACCCCGACATCTGGTTCGAGGTGCACCGGATCGCCCACTCGCTCGGGATCCCGACGCATTGCACGATGCTCTACGGCCACGTGGAGACCTACGAGGAGCGGGTCGACCACTGGCTCCGCCTCCGCGACCTGCAGGACGAGACGGGCGGCTTTCTCGCCTTCATCCCGCTCGCGTTCCATCCCGAGAACACGGTGTTCGAGCAGCGGGGCTGGAAGCACACGCACGGCTCCGACGACCTGAAGATGATCGCCGTGTCGAGGCTGCTCCTCGACAACGTGGACCACATCAAGGCCTACTGGATCATGATGGGCATGCCGATGGCGCAGGTCGCGCTGCACTTCGGCGCGAACGACGTCCAGGGCACGGTCGTCCGCGAGACGATCTTCCACGCCGCCGGCGCGCGAACCGAGACGGAGCAGAAGGTCGAGGAGCTCGTCCGCTACGTGAAGGCCGCGGGCCGCGTCCCCGTCCAGCGCGACACGCTCTACAACGAGGTCCGGCGGTGGCAGTGATGACGATGGCCGTGCCGATCATCCCGGCGCGCGACACCGCGGCGAGCGCCGAGTGGTACCGCGACAACCTCGACTTCGACGTCGTCCACACCGAGCCCGAGTACGCGATCGTCGAGCGCGACCGGGTGGGCGTGCACCTCTGGGGCCCGAGCGGGATCCCGCCGGAGAAGTCGGACACGATGTACCGCATCCGCGTCGAGGGCATCGACGAGCTCTACGAGCAGTGCCGCGAGCGGGAGATCCTGCATCCGAACGCCCCGCTCGAGGAGAAGCCCTGGGGCGCGCGCGAGTTCGCCGTGATCGACGGCGACGGAAACCTTCTGACCTTTTTCGAGCGGCGATGATCCGCCTCGGCCGCATCTCGTACCTGAACATGGCGCCGGTCTTCTACGGCCTGGACGCGGAGGTGCAGGAGGTGCTCGGCGTCCCGACCGAGCTGAACGCCGCGCTGATGGACGGGCGGGTCGACGTTGCGCCGATCTCGTCGATCGAGTGGGCGCGAAACGCCCGCGAGCTGCTGCTCCTCCGCCGTCTCTGCGTCTCGTCGGAGGGCGCCGCCGGGTCGATCCAGCTCGTGACGCCGACGCCGTTCGCGGAGGTCCGGACCGTCGCAGTGACGCCGGAGAGCGCAACCTCCGTCGTCCTCACGAAGGTGCTGCTCCCCTACGCGGAGCAGGTCCCTCTCGGCGAGGAGGCGGACGCGACGCTGCTGATCGGCGACGCGGCGCTCAGGAGCGCCTTCGAGGATCCGACGCCGCACTACGACCTCGGCCGTCTCTGGCTCGAACGGACGGGCCTGCCGATGGTCTTCGCCGTGTGGGCATGCCCCGACCCGCCGCCCGCCGGCATGCTCGAGCTCGAAGCAGCGCTCGTCACCTCCGTCAAGCGCGCGCGGAGGGACGCGGTCTTGCTCGCCCGTCGGGCCGCCGACGAGTACGGCTACCCGGCCGGCTGGGCGGCCCGGTACTTCGAGCAGCTGCGCTACAGCTTCGGGCCGCGCGAGCGCGCCGGCCTCAGGCACTTCCTGGAGCTGGCGAAGGAGGCCGGCGAGCTGGAGCGGGTCCCCGAGCTCCGCTTCGTCGACGACCCGGTGCCGGCGTGAGCGTCTCCGCAGTCCTCGACAGGGCCCTCGACGGCGGGCGGATCTCGGACGCGGAGGCGATCGAGCTCCTCGAGTCGCGGGACCTCGTCGCCGTCGGCAAGGCGGCCGACGAGCTGCGCCGGCGACGCACCGACCCCGGCCGGATCACCTTCATCGTCGACCGGAACGTCAACTACACGAACGTCTGCTACACGGACTGCGACTTCTGCGCCTTCTACCGGCGGCCCGGCGATCGGAACGAGGGCTACCTCCTTCCGAAGCCCGTGATCTTCAGGAAGATCGAGGAGACGCTGGCGATCGGCGGCACCGGCGTCCTGATGCAGGGCGGGCATCACCCGGATCTCGGGATCGACTACTACGAGGATCTCTTCCGCTCCATCAAGCAGCGGTACAAGGTGCACCTGCACGTCCTCTCGCCGCCCGAGGTCCAGCACATCGCGCGCCGGTCGAAGCTGACCATTCCGCAGGCGCTGACCCGGCTCCGCGACGCGGGGATGGACTCGCTGCCGGGCGGCGGCGCCGAGATCCTCGTCGACCGGGTGCGCAGGATCATCGCGCCGAAGAAGACGACCACGAACGAGTGGCTCGGCGTCATGCGGCACGCCCACCGCCTCGGGATCTCGACGACCGCGACGATGATGTACGGCCACGTCGAGACCCTCGCCGAGCGCGTCGAGCACATGCGCCGGATCCGCGACCTGCAGGACGAGACGCACGGCTTCCGTGCGTTCATCTCCTGGACGTTCCAGGACGACGGCAACCGCCTCGGCGCCACGGTGCCCCCGGAGACCCGCCCGACCTCCTTCGACTACCTGCTCACCCAGGCGGTCAGCCGGATCTACCTCGACAACGTGGACCACATCCAGTCGTCCTGGGTCACGCAGGGGATGAAGATCGGCCAGGTCGCGCTGGGCTTCGGCGCCGACGACCTCGGCTCCGTGATGCTCGAGGAGAACGTCGTCTCCGCCGCCGGCACGACCCACCGGGCGACGACCGACGACTTCGTGAAGACGATTCGCGCGCTCGGCAAGACGCCGGTGCAGCGGGACACGCTCTACAGAGACGTCAAGGTGTGGAACTAGGCACGACTCCTTGGGCCTGGTACCGCGATCCCGCGGTGCTCGAGCGCGAGGACGACGCGATCTTCCGGCGCACCTGGCAGTACGTCGGCGTCCTGGGCGAGCACAACGTCGTGCCCGGCTGGGCAGGCCGCGTGCCCGTCGTCGTCACGCGCGACGCGGAGGGTGCCGAGCGCGCCTTCGTCAACGTCTGTCGACACCGCGGCTCGGTGGTCGTGGAGGACGCGGGCCGCCGCAACGCGCTCCAGTGCCCCTACCACGCCTGGACGTACGGGCTCGACGGCTCGCTGCGCTCGGCCCCGCGAGGCGACGAGCTGGGCGACCGCGCGGAGCTCGGCCTGGTCGAGATCAGGCTCGGTGCGTGGGGCCCGTTCCGCTTCGTCGACCTCGAGGGCGAGGCGCCGCCGCTCGACGAGGTCCTGGGCGAGGTGCCGGCGATGCTGGCCGAGGGCGGGATCGACGTCGAGGAGCTCGCCTTCCACCACCGCGTCGACTGGGAGGTGGCGGCGAACTGGAAGATCGCGACGGAGAACTTCCTCGAGTGCTACCACTGCGCGGTCGCCCACCCGGGCTTCTCGGCCGTGGTCGAGACGGCGCCCGGCGCCTACCGGCTCGAGGCGCGGCCGTGGCACCTGAGCCAGTTCGGCCGGCTGAAGGACCCCACCGGGGCGCCCATGCCGGAGGGCCAGTTCCACCTCCTCTGGCCGAACACCGGGATCAACGTCTTTCCCGGGCGGCCGAACCTCTCGATCGGGCCGATCCTCCCGCTCGCGGCCGACCGCACGCGGCGGATCCTCGACTACTTCTTCGCCCCCGGGGAGGACGAGGGGTGGATCGCCGAGTTTCTCGAGTTCGACGACCAGGTCGGTCGCGAGGACGCACGCCTCGTGGAGTCCGTCCAGCGCGGCGCCGGCTCGGGCGTGCTTCCGGAGGGCCGTCTCCTGCCCGAGAGCGAGCAGCTCGTCGCGGCGTTCCAGTCGCACGTCCGCGATGCCCTGACGACCTGACCGGCCGAGGAACGGGCTTCGCCCGTTCCGACCCGGGCGCACCTGGGGAGGGAAGCAGCAGACTGCAACGCGGCTAGCCGCCGCCCGCCGCCTCCGCCCGGCGGAGCCCGAACAGGGCCCAGACCGAGAACAGCGCGAGCAGGAGCGCCGAGGCGCCGAAGGCGCCGACGACGTGCTCCGGCTGTCCGGCGATGAGGCTCCGGCCCGCCTCGAGCATCAGCGTCACGGGATTGAGCCGCGCGATCGTCTCGAGCCAGGTGGCGAGGAGCTGCACCGGCACGAACACCGGCGCGAAGAAGAGCGACAGGAAGACGGGGAGCTGGATCAGCGGGGCCGCCTGGAGCGTCCGCAGCCGCATCGCGACCCCGGCCGCCCACAGTAGGCCCGTCACGTTCACGAGCGCCGCCAGCAGGTAGAGGGCGAAGAGATCGACACCGCCGCCGCCGACCTCCATCCCGGCGAGAAACGCGACGGCGGTCAGGACGAGCGCCACGGCGGCCCAGCGCCCGAGGGCTCCGATCGCGTAGCCGAGGAGGATGCCGCGCCGGTCCGGCGCCGCGATCATCAGCCGCCGCGCGAAGCCGGTCTCGAAGTCGCGAACGATCCCGAAGCCGAGGAACACTCCGGCGAACGCCGCCGACTGCAGGAGGACGAAGACGAACTGGAACGCGGTGTAGCCGACCGGGAACTGGAAGCCGGGCACGTCGTTCACGCGCGACAGCCCTCCCGCGAACGCCACGAAGAAGAACATCGGGAACGCCATCCCCGGAATCAGGAGCGACGGGGTCGTGAAGTTGTTGTGCAGCATCCGCCACCCCACGGCTCCGGCGACGCTCAGCACGCTCCTCACGTCCGGGCCATCCTTCCGCGAAGCGACAGGGACGCAAGCGTCAGGCCGACGATCGTCAGCCCGATGGAGACCCCGAACCCGAGTGCGAGTGCCTGCGCGTCCCAGCCCTCGATCACGAGGCTCCGGATCGCCTCGATCAGGTACGAGACCGGGTTGAGCGAGGCGGCGACCCGGAACCAGTCCGTCTCGATCAGGTTGCGCGGGAGGTTCATGGACGAGATGAACAGGAAGACGAAGAAGACGGGGAAGAGGCTGTGCACCGCCTCCGTCGATCCCGTGCGCAGCGCGGCGAGCGCGCCGAACGAGCCGAAGGCGAGGACGATCAGGACCGCGAGCACGAAGATCACGAGTGCCCCGAGCACCCCGGTCTCCAGCCGAACACCGATCGCGAGCCCGACGGACAGGTACCAGACGGCCTGCAGGAGCCCCGTCGCGACCACGCCGCCGAGGTGACCGACGAGCAGCGCGGCGTTCTGCATCGGAGTCAGCGCGAGGCGGTTCAGGAAACCGGTCTGGATGTCACGTGCCAGGTCGACGCCGGCGTTGACCGTCGCGAACAGCGACCCTTGGATGAACGGGAAGGCGAGGAAGAACGCGAGGAACGAGTCGGTCGGGAAGCCGGGCAGCTGGGTTGCGGCGTCGAGACCGCCCGTGTTCACCGCCATCAGCGCGAGCGGGAAGACGAGGGGCGTGATCCAGTTCGCCGGCTGGCGGAGCGTGCGGATCACCGACCTGCGGGCGAGGTGCAGGACCTGCGCGGTCACGCCTCGGCGGGCACGGGCTCCTCCTCGGAGCCCTCCAGCGAGCGTCCGGTCTTCGCGAGGAAGACGTCGTCCAGCGTCGGCGCGTGGAGATGGAGGTCCTCCACGTGCACGTCGGCGGAGTCGAGCGCACGGACGATGTCCGCGAGGTCGCCCTTGCCGTCGAGCCGGACGGCGACGCCTGCCGTGGACGGCTGCAGCTCGCCGAAGCGGCCGAACACCTCCTCGAGCCTCGTCGGCTCGGTGCCCTCGGTCGGGACCGCCTCCACGGTGGGCCGGCCGATCTCCGCCTTCAGGGACGCGGGGGTTCCCTCCGCGACGATCCGGCCGTGGTCGATGATCCCGACCCGGTCGGCGAGCACGTCGGCCTCCTCCAGGTACTGGGTCGTGAGGAAGACCGTCACGCCTTCGTCCCGCTTCAGCCGGACGACCTCGTCCCAGAGCGCGCTCCGGCTTTGCGGATCGAGCCCGGTGGTCGGCTCGTCGAGGAAGAGGATGCGCGGCCGGTGCGCCAGGGCGAGCGCAAGGTCGAGGCGCCGCTTCATCCCGCCGGAGTAGCCGCCGATCCTCCTGTCCGCCGCGAGCCTCAGGCCGACCCGCTCGAGCAGCTCGTCCGTGCGCCGGTCCCGCTTCGCGCGGGGAACGCCGTGGAGCGCGAGCTGGAGCTTCAGGTGCTCCCGTCCGGTGAGCAGCGGGTCGAGGGCCGCCTCTTGGAGCGCGGCGCCGATCGCCCGGCGCACGGCGGGGCCCTCCTTGACGATGTCGTGGCCGCCGACCCTCGCCGAGCCCGCGGTCGGCGGGAGCAGCGTCGTCAGCATGTGGACCGTCGTCGACTTGCCGGCGCCGTTCGGCCCGAGGAAGCCGTAGATCTCACCGGGGGCGACGGTGAGGTCGATCCCGTCGACGGCGCGCGGGCCCTTCCGGTACTCGCGGACGAGACCCTCGACCTCGATCCCGTTCGCCCGCTCCACCTCGCTCACACTACCCACCGG
>DASTWB010000166.1:0-3438 GCA_035758725.1 Gaiellaceae bacterium | reverse complement strand
GGAACCGCGAGTACTCCGTACGCTCGAGGATGTCGATCGACTCGCGGATCAGCGCCTCCGCCTCGTCATCCCGGCCCTGCTTGGCACGGACGAGCGCGAGCGAGCGCTTCGTCGACGCCTGGGAGCTCACGTCCTGCGGCCCGACCGTCTCGATCGCCCGAAGCGCGTACATCTCCGCCTCGTCGACCTTCCCCTGGTCCAGCAGGATCTCCGCGAGCAGCCGCTGGACCTCGCAGAGCGTCCCGCGGTCCTCGAGCGGCTTGAGGATCCGGATCGCCTCGCGCGCGAGCTTCTCTGCCTCGGCGAGGTCGCGCTTGCGCACGATCACCGCCATCCGGAGCATCGTCCGGGCGAGGTGCGTCGCCGCCCCGACCTCGGCAAACAGCTCACGGGCCTTGCGGTACTCCTCGAGCGCCTCGTCGTCGCGCTTGCGCCACGCGTGCAGCTCTCCGGCGTGCATGAAGGCATGCGCCTTCGCGGTGAGCGACCCGCTCGACTCGGCGAGCACGTGCGCCCGCTCGATCAACGGCTCCGCCCGGTCGTCCTCGCGGCGTGAGGTGTAGATCCCGGCGAGCGACAGCAGCGCCTCGCTCTCCAGGTCCTCGCGTCCGAGCCGGCGGGCGATCTCCAGCTGCTCCTCGGCGTAGCTCTCCGACTCGCTGAGCCGGCCACGCCACCACGCGACCGTCTCGAGGATCCGCAGGGCGTCGACGCGGATCCCGTCCTTCTCTGCCACCCCGAGCGCCTCACGCGCGAGGTCCTCGGCGAGACTGACATCGGCCTCGCGGAAGATGGTCACCTCGGCGAGGGCCGTGAGCGCGCGGGCCTCGAGGTTGCGGTCACCCTGCTCGCGCGCGCCTTCGAGCACCTGCTCCATCTCCGGCTTGACGACCGGGAACTCGCTCATCCGCCAGGCCGCCCGAGCGGCCTGGAAGCGACGCTCTAGCGTCGGCTCTAGCTCGACGGCCCGGACCAGGAGCTTACGGGCGGTGGCGTTCGCCTCGCGGGCGAGCGCCCGGCGCCCTGCCTCCTCCAGCGCGACCGCCGCCTCGTGCGCAAGCGGCTTCGGCGCAGACCCGTCGAGCTCGGCGAGCAGCGAGGTCGCGTGGTCGAGGTGGTAGGCGCGAACCTCGAGCAGCTCCTCGCCCGCGTGCTTGCGAAGCCACTCGGCGAATCGCTGGTGGTAGCCGGCGCGGGCAGCCTTGGAGAGGCCGCCGTACGCGACCTCCCGGATAAGCACGTGCTTGAACTTGAAGGCGTCCTGGCCGGAGATGGAGGACCGCACCTCGGGCAGCACGAACTCGCGCAGCTGCAGGTCGTCCAGCAGCGGATCGACGTCTGTTCCCTCGAGCACGAGCTCACCGAGCGCGCCCTTCCAGAAGATCCGGCCCATGACGGCGGCGCCCTGGAGGAGCTCCTTCTCCCCGGGCGGCAGGTGGTCGATCCTGGCCGCGATGAGCGCCTGGAGGGTGTCGGGGATCCGCTCGATGCCGCCGCCGTCCGCTTCGGCGAGCATCCGAACGGTCTCCTCGACGAACAGTGGATTCCCCTCCGTCTTGTCCAGGAGCGCCTCGCGGGAGGAGCTGCCCAGCTCGCCGTCGAGCAGCGCCTCGACGAGGGCCTCGCTGTCCGCGCGCCCGAGCGGCTCGAGCTCGATCGCCGTCGCGCGGACACGGCCGCCGCCCCAGCCGGGCCTGAGGTCGAGCAGCTCCGGGCGGGCAAGGCAGAGCAGAAGGACGGGGACGTTCCTGACCCAGGTGGCCATGTGCTCGATCAGCTCGAGCAGGGCGTCCTCGGCCCAGTGGATGTCCTCGAAGACGAGCACGAGCGGCTGCGGTTCGGCGAGCTTCTCCGCCCACTCACGCGCCGCCCAGGCGATCTCCTGCTGGTTGCGCTCGCCCTTGACGGCCTCGAGCACGCCGGAGGCAAGGCCGAGCAGGTCGGCGACCGCCTCGTCGGGACAGCACTCCCGGAGCTTCTCGAGCGCATCGTCGAGCGGGTCGTCGTCGGCGATCCCGGCAGCCGTCTTGACCATGTCCGACAGGGCCGAGTACGTCACGCCCTCGCCGTAGGGAAGCGCACGCCCGTAGAGCACGGTGGCGGCCTCGAGCCCGCCGACGAACTCGGAGGCGAGGCGGCTCTTCCCCACTCCAGCGTCGCCGTAGATCGTGAAGAGGTGGGCGCGGCGGTCCCGAACCGAGCGCAGGAAGGTGTTCTCGAGCAGCTCGAGCTCGGCGTCGCGGCCGACGAGCGGCGCCTGACGGGAGCCGGCTCTGGCGCGGCCGCCGGTCGGGCAGATCACGCGCCACGCCCAGATCGGCTCCGCGCGGCCCCGGATCTCGACCGGCCCCTCGTCCTCGACCTCGAAGAGCCCCAGCGTCAGCCGGTGGGCACCGGGCCCGATGAGGATCCCGTTGACCGGCGCCGCCTGCTGCAGCCTGGCGGCGAGGTTGACGGCCTCCCCGGTCGCGAACGTCGACTCGGAGGCGTCGTCCGCGACGACCTCGCCGGCCTCGATCCCGATCCGGACTTCGAGGCCGAGCTCCTGGACCGCTTCGAGGATGCCGAGCGCGGCCCGGACAGCGCGCTCCGCGTCGTCCTCGTGCGCCTGCGGAATCCCGAACGCGGCCATCACGGCGTCGCCGGCGAACTTCTCGACGAGGCCGCCGTGCGTCGTCACGCAGTGCGAGACGCGGTCGAAGTACTGCTGCACGCGGCGGCGCGCCACCTCGGGATCGGTGCCGGAGATCAGCGCCGTCGACCCCACGAGATCGACGAACAGGACCGTTGCGAGCTTGCGCTCCACCCTTCAAGTGTAGAAACGACCGCGAACGGCCTAAACGTCCCGTTCTCGGCCGCAGGAGCGCAGAGGCCTCCTCCTCGGCGGCCTCTGCAGGGGATCCGGCGGACGGGCCGCTAGATCTTCTTGCGGGCCCTCCACTTCCTGAAGATCGGGGTCATCTCCCGATGTGCGGCCCGCATCGCCTCGTCCGCGGACATCTCGCCGCGGGCCACACGGGCGAACATCTGCGGAATGAGGAACTTGTTGAACACCTCGTCGATCGCGGCGTTCGAGTAGCCGGGATAGCCGACGTTCGTCGTCCACTTCCTGGAGATCTGGTCGAGGATCGGGTAGCGCCCCGGAACCTCGTTCGGATAGCTCGTGTTCTTGCGTAGCCGGGCCGGGATGTTCTTCACGGAGCCCGGGAAGGCGGGGAAGTTGTAGAAGTAGCTGTTGAGGAAGTGCCCCGTGTACTGGGTACCGATGTCGACGAGGAACTTCTTCGCAGCCTGCTTGTTCTGCGCGAACTTCCAGATCACGTAGACGCCCATGACGTGCTCGAGGCCCATCCTCGGGCCGGGGCCGTCGGGGATCGGCGCAAGCCGGATGTCGCGGTTGAACCGAAGGTTGCGCTGCTCGGCGCTGCGTGCGATCGA